>CALMVM010000528.1:11517-15451 GCA_937873255.1 uncultured Verrucomicrobiota bacterium
GGCCTGATCCTCGTCTTCGGGGTGGGGTCGGCGTTCTTTTCGGCGGCGGAAACGGCGCTCTTTTCGCTCCAGCCCCGGCAGCTCCAGAGCCTGCGCGCCGGGTTCCCGGACGGCGGCAAAGTCCTCGATTCCCTCTTTGCCAATCCGCGCCGGCTCCTGAGCATGATCCTGCTCGCCGACACGCTGACCAATCTGCCCCTCTGCGTGCTGTGCCTGTACTTCCTGCACGCCTATTCGTCGTGGCACGGGGACGGCGGGGTGACGGCAGGCAAGATCGTGCCGGTCTGGCCGACGGCGCTGGTGTTGTTCGTGCTGGTCGTCGGCGTCTGCGACCTGCTGCCGAAGCTGCTCGCCCTGCGCCGGCCCGTGCCCATCGCGCGTCCGGCGGTGCGCGTGATCGCGGCGTTGCGCCCGGTGCTCGGTCCGGCCTGCGGCGGGCTCCAGGCCGCCGGCGAATGGCTCGCGGACCGGCTCACGCCCGCGCGCGTGCGCCAACCCCTCAAGCTGACGGAGGCCGAGTTCGGCGCGCTGGTGGCGGTCGGCGCGGAGGAGGGGGCCATCCACTCGGCCGAGAGCGAGATGATCCAGGAGATCGTCAAGCTCGGCGACAAGACGGCCAAGGATTGCATGACCCCGCGCGTGGAGGTGTTCGCCATCGTGGACGACCTGCCCAACGCCGACACGATTGCCCGTCTGCGCGCCGAACGCCGCCACCGCGTGCCCGTCTACGGCGAGACGACCGACGACATCGTCGGCGTGCTCGACGTGCGGCGGTTCCTCGAAACGGTCGCCCGCACCCCGCGCGCGGAGGACGTGCCGCATTACACCGAGGTGATGGACCCGCCCTCCTACGTGTCGGAATCCATGCGCGCGCTCGACCTGCTGCGGGCGTTCCTGACCCGCCGGCAGGGCATGGCGGTGATCGTCGATGAATACGGCGGCACCGAGGGCGTCGTGACGCTGGCGGATATCGTCGAGGAGGTCGTCGGCGACGCGCTGCCCAGCGGCGAGGACGACATTTACATCGAGCCGCTCGACGACGGCCGCCTGCTGGTCGGCGGACACGCGCGGCTCGACGACATCAGCGAACACCCGGGCTTCGAGATGCAGGCCGAGGGACTCGACACGATCAACGGCCTCATTTTCAACCGCCTCGGTTATCTGCCCAAGGCGGGCTCGGTGCTCAAGCTGCCGCCGGGCCTCAAGCTGACGATCCGGCGGGTGACCCGCAAGACCGTGGACGAGGTTCTCATCGAGAAAATCCCTGAGAAGCCGTCGGCGAAAGCGGATGGCGAGTCAGCCGGGGACGGCGAAGGGGAACGCTAGGGGATCATGCAAATTTCGTCGCTGCTGCTCTTTATCGCATGCCTGCTGGCGTCATTCCTGTACTCGGGCATCGAGGCGGGGCTGGTCTCGCTCAACCGCGCGCGGTTGCGCAGCCGCATCCACCAGGGCGACCCGGCGGCGATCCGGTTGGGACGGCTGCTCGCGCACCCGGGCCGGCTGCTGGCGACCGTGCTCATCGTGACGAATTTCGCCGACGTGACCGCGCTCGTGCTGCTGACCCACTCGCTGTTCATGCGCTACGGCGGCTGGGGCTGCGTGGCGGCCGGGGCGATCCTCCTGCCGGTGTTCCTGCTGGGGTTGCAAATCCTGCCGAAGTCGCTTTTCCGGCGTTTCCCCTACCGCGCCATCGCCGCGCTGGTGGGATTGCTCGAAATCACGTCCAAGCTCCTCTGGCCGTTGCTCGCGCTCGGCAGCAAACTGGTGCCCGCCACCGTCGATCCCACCGACGGCAAACGCCACGGCCTGTTCGCCGCGCGTGACGATCTGAAAACCCTCGCCGCCGAGGGTGAACGCGCCGGAGCCCTGTCGCCGGCCGAACGCAGCATGATCCACAACGTGATCGATTTCAGTGCGATGCCCGCGCGCGACCTGATGACGGGGCCGCCGCCGGAAACGATGCAGGCGAGGGAAGGGCTGACGGTGGCCGACCTGCTGGAATTCGCGCGCGAGCGGAAGCTCGATTTCGTGCCGGTGCTCGACGCGGCGGGCAAGGCGGTGGCGCTGGTGGATGCGTTCGCGCTGCTGCTCGACCGCGAGCCGTCGCGCTTGGCCGAGGCGGCGTATTTGCGGCGTCCACCGCTGGTCGTCCCGCCGGACGAGCCGGCGTTGCGCGTGTTGCGGAGGTTGCGCGCGGCTCGGCTGGGGGCGGCGGCGGTGTTCGACGGCGAGACGCGTTTTGTCGGGATCGTGCGCGCGGCCGATCTCGTGCAGCGGCTCGTGCGGCAGGGGCCGGGGGCAACCGCCCCGATGCGCTGACGGAATCAGGCTCGGCAAAACCAGTCCGGGCCATTTGCCGAAGCGTGTGGTCAGGGACTCGCCGGGACGAGTTTGACGTGTTGGTAGGAAAGAATTTTGCCGTCCACGGTGGCAAGCGGCGCGTCAAGAACGCGTGCCGTGGCCACGATGATCTGATCGGCCGGTCGCGGTGGAACGTGCCGGGAAGCTGCGTGGACTCGACGCAGACTTGCGGTGAAAGCTCGACGAGGCGGACGCCGGGATAGGCAAGCGCTTGCCGGAGCCAGTCAGAGACCGGGCATGGCAAAATAAGCCGACCTCGCTCGACGAGTTTGGCAACTTCCCAGCAAGAGATGGCGCTGACCGCGATGCCGCTTTGCTCGGAAGCGTCCAGCAGTTCACCGATGAAAACGGGCAACGAAGCGTCGCCGTGAACCCACCAAACCCAGATGTGGGTATCGAGAACGATCATCCGGCCGCCTCCCAGCCGGCATCCTCCACAGGTTCGGTAGGCGAAAGATACGTGACCGGCGCGCCGCGAAGGGGGTGCCGCGAGCCCTGCGCAGCCGGAGTCGGGGTCGGAAGGACGATGACTTCGACAGACTCACCACGACGAAACGGAACGTCGCGCAGTGTGAGAACGCCGTCCTCGGTCAGAGTGGTTTCGGTGCGGTGCGCTTGCATCATGGGAGAATAAAAAATCTCCGCTGGCGGGGCAAGCGCACAAACGCCTACGCTTTAAATGGGCTGCATTGAGGAACGCCTCATTCCTTCTTGTTCCACACCGCCATCAGGTCGGGCGAGCCTTGGCTGCGCACGCCGTTATCCGTGAGGATGTCGTCGGTGGCGGCGACCATTTCCTTGCGCGGAAAGACGGGCGTCTCGCCCCCGCGCGTGTCGAACTCGAACACCACGAACTCATCCTTGCAATCCCGCAGCACCTCCACCAGATGCTGGAGGTTCTTGATCCGCACACCATTGACCGCGCGCACCACGTTGGGGAACGGGCTGGAATATCCCTTCGCCAACTTGTGCGGGAAAAACGGCGAGGTCACGGCTACGAGCCGTTCGCCGGGGAAACCCTGCTTCTCGCCCATGCGCGTAATGAGAGGGCTGCCGTAATAACTCAGGATGCCCGAATAATTCCCCCCGCGCGTGCCGATCAACCCACCTAAAAATGTCGCCGATACGTCGGAGAACACCATTGGCCCATACACGAAATACGACGGGTACGAGCCGTCCGTCTCCGGGATGAGCATCGGCCGGTGCGAGCCGACGGGCAGCTCGACCTGTTTTTCCTCGCCGGCGCGGTAGATCGTCACCGGCAGCTTGCCGTCGCGGGCCATCGTCTGCACGAGACAGGTGAACGCCACGCGCGGTCCGCCCGGCAGGCGCACCATGCCCTGGTCATCGACGGGTTGGCCGCCGATGCGCGTGAGGATGTCCCATTGCTTGAGCGGGTAGTCGGGTGAGTCGCTGTCGGGCTGGTGGATGATGATGCCGTTGACCTCCTTCGGCAGTTTGAGGAAGGCCCGCAGCGCCGGGTTTTCGAGCGTCTGGTAGTGGTCGTACATCGCCGGCTTGCCGTCGTAGCGGCCGTCGGCGATGTCCTTGAGGAAGAGCTCGATCTCGT
>CALMVM010000529.1 GCA_937873255.1 uncultured Verrucomicrobiota bacterium
CCGTTGTCGCTGGCGAAAATCCCCACGTCGGTCCCGGCGTAGATCGTCTGCGGATTGGTGGGCGAGATTGCCAACCCATAAACGGGTGCGGCGGGCAGCGTGCCGGTGGCGTTGGACCAGCTTGCCCCGGCGTTGGTGGACACCCAGACGTTGTTGGCGGAGTACCCTCCGAAGGTGACGTACACGCGGCTGCTGTTGGTCGGGTCAATCGCGATCCGGGTGACGCGCCGGGCCGGCAGCGCGGTGGCGTTGTCGTCCATTTTCGTCCAGGTCGGCGAGGCGGCGGTGCCGTTGGCCGTCATGAACACGTCGCCGTTGAGGTGGCCGACCCAGATGATGTCCGAACTGGTGGGCGCGACCGCGACGGCGGTGATGTGCGAGGTACCGTCGGCGGCCTTGATGGCGGACCAGCTCACCGTGGACGCGCGGGCGTTGGTCGTGCGCCACAGGCTCGTGCCGCCCGCGAGGAGCGTGGCCTGGTTGTTGGGATCGAGCACGAAGGGCGCGATGAACTCCGCGCTGCCGCCGCCCGCGTCGCTGATGCCCGTGTAGATGTAGCTCGAAGACGCGCCGGAATTTGTGCTGCGATGGATTTCGAGATAGACGTATTCGCCGTAGAAGTACGCCGAATTCGACTGGTCGGCCGCGGAGACGCCGCCATCCCCGCCGAACATCGTGGACCACGCCTGCGGCCCGGCGGCCGTCGTGTAGCGCAACGTGCCGTTGTCCTGCGCGCCGGCGACGATGGTCCCGGTGGCGGCGTTGACGCCCGCGCCGTAGAACTGCGTGATGCCGAGCTGGTTGTTCAGCGCGGTCCAGCCGCTGGTCAGGCTGACCGTCGAGACGTTCGCGGCCTTGTAAATGCCGCCGTCGTTCGTGAAATAAACGAGGTTGTCGGACGATCCGTTGTAGCCCGGATCGCTGAAGATGCCGTGGTGGTCGGCGTGGGCGCTCGTCGGGGCGCTTTGCCACTGGCTGACCTTGGTGAAAATCCCCCCTCCATCGCCGCTGCGGTAGATGTCCAGCCCGCCGGCGACGACGAGGTTCGGGTCGACCGGCGAGACCCAGAGGGCGTTGGCGTACCAGCCCTGGTTGCTGAGCCAAGTGCCGGAGGTGTTGACGGCCGTGTAGTTCACGCCGCCGTCGGTGCTCTTGTAGAGATAGCTGGCGGTGCCGAAGTCGTAGGCCGCGTAAACAATCGACGGACTGCTTTTGGCGTAACGCACCTCCACCCGGCCGCCGAGAACCCCGCTGCCGCCGGTCGGACCCGTCGCGGCCGAGGTCCAGCTCGCGCCGGTGTTGGTCGAATACAGCGTGAGATGACTGTACCCGGAGGCGACGGCTTTGGTGCTGTCGGCGGGATTGAACTCGACGTGGCAGATGCGCGCGGAGGCATTAAGCACGGCGGTCCACGTTTTGCCGTGGTCCGTGCTGCGGTAGATGTAGTTGGAGCCGTAGATGTCCGTGCTCGTCGCGGCGAGCAGCGTGGTGCCGTCGGGCGAAACCGCGAGGCTCTGCACGTAGAGGAAATTCGTGTTGGCCGTCGAGGCGATCTGGTTCCACGTGACGCCGCCGTCCTCGCTTGAATAAATCCCCGCGCCCCGGATACCGTCGGCGTTGTAGAAACCCTCGCCCGTCCCGGCGTACATGAGGTTGGGATTGGTCGGGTCCATGGCCAGCGTGCTGACGGCCAGGTTGCTCATGAAGTCGTTGACCGGCGACCAGCTCGCGCCGCTGTTGCTCGAATACCAGAGGCCGCCGCCCACGCTGCCGATCCACAGGCGGTTCGTCTGCGTGGGGTGAACGAGCATCGTGCGGATGCGCCCGCCGATGTTGCCCGGCCCCTTCCAGGTCCAGGTCGCCGGGGTGACGCTCTGCGCGGTGACCGGCGTGCCGAGCTTGCGCGCCGCCGCCACGTCGGCGGGCAGGAGGGTGGTGTTGAGCGGCAGCGCGAGGGCCTGCCGGCGGGCGCGCTCGATGGCGGCGGGATTCAGCTTGCCGGTTTCGTCCAGCCGGAAGGACTCCTCGTAGCGCATCGCCTCCTCGGGATGGTCGCCCGCCTCGCGTTCCTGCTCGAAGATCGCGCGGCGCAAAGCTTCGGTCGGCATTGTGAGGAGGTCGGCGTACGCCAAGCCGCGTTCCTCGTGCAGTTCCTCCGCCTGTTCCTCGGTGATGCCGCGTAGCTCCGCCGCCTGCCTGTCCGTCAGACCGGCGGGGTCAGTGATGCTCTCCTTCGCCACCGGGGAGCGGAGGTGATCGCCCGACGCCTGCTCGCGGCGGGCGGCCGCCTCGCTCAGGATCACGCCGACTTTCGCGTCCGGCCCGAACTGCTCGGCCGCAATTGCCGGATGACCCGCGCGGGTGAGCGTTTCGTTGAGGCGTTTGACCGCCTCGCGGTTGCCGGATTCGAGGACGACGGGTTCATCGGCGCGCAACGCGGACCCACCGAGGATGCCCGGCAGGATCACCGCGCAAGCCACCCACCGGCGAGTCCGCTGCAAGCGGAAAAAGGATTTCATGATGGTGTAAATGGTTCAGCCCGTACCGACGCGGCCACGCGGGAACATGTCCTCTGCGTTGTTAATTGCCAGTCGAAAGAAAACAGCAAAAGACGATCGGTTCATCTTTGACGGTCTGTGCAGGTCCGACATCCGAATATGGTTTCGATGCGTTGCTGTCTTGTTCCTCTGTGCGCGGCCGGCCTGTTGGCGGTGCCGCCTCCCTCCCTTTCTGCGCAGGAGGCCCGGTCAGGCCCTTTCCCGACGGAGGCACAGCTCAAGAGCCTGAAGGCGCGCTCCATTGGCCCGGCGATCATGGGCGGTCGCATCTCCGACATCGCGCTCGACCCGAAGAACCCGCATCTCTTCTACGTGGGCCTGGCGACCGGCGGCATCGTCAAGACCGCGAACGACGGCATCACCTTCGAGCCGATCTTTGACAAGCAGCCCGTGCTCTCCATCGGCGCGCTGGCCCTCGCGCCGTCCAATCCCGAGGTTCTCTGGGTCGGTACGGGCGAGGCCAACGACCGCAACTCCTCCGGTTGGGGCAACGGCGTGTATCGTTCCACCGACGGCGGCGAGCATTGGCAGCATCTCGGGCTGGATTCCAGCCGGGCCATCAACCGCGTCGTCGTCGATCCGCGCAACCCCGACGCGGCCTACGTCGCCGCCGTCGGCAACCTGTGGGTCGAGGGCGGCGAGGGCGGGCTGTTCAAGACGACAGACGGTGGCAAGACCTGGAAAAACGTCCTCCAGGCTCCCAGGCCGCGCGATACCGTCGCCGGCTGCGGCGACGTGGCGCTCGACCCCGCCAACCCGGACACGATTTACGCGGCGCTCTACGCCCGGCGGCGGACGCCGTGGTCGTTCGTCTACGGCCCGGTGGCCAGCGGCGGGGACGACGTGGGCGGGGTCTTCAAGAGCACCGACGGCGGCGCGACGTGGAGGAAACTTACCGAAGGGTTACCCCCCGGCACCGGGCGCATCGGCCTCGCCGTTTCCGTGAGCAAGCCCGGCGTCGTCATGGCCATCGTGCAGAGCGACGCCAACGGCCCGACCGACTTCCGCATCATCCACTCGCAGGCTGGCGGCGTGTTCCGTTCCGAGGACGGCGGCGAACACTGGACGCGCCAGAACGACATCGACCCGCGCCCGTTCTACTTCAGCCAGATCCGCATCGACCCCGCCAACGACCAGCGCGTGTACGTGCTCGGCATGGCGATGCTCGCCTCCGACGAGGTACACCCGGACTGCCACGCGCTGGTCATCGAACCCGGCAGCGCGCCGCCGCCCAAGCCGCCCAAACCCGAGGACAAGGATAAACCGCCCAGGCCGCCCGTCTCCGCCCGCCTGCTGCTCGGCACCGACGGCGGCGTGTACCAGAGCTTCCAGGGCGGACGTAACTGGGACCACGTCAGCCGCTTCGCGTGTGGCCAGTATTACCGCGTGACGACCGATGACAGCCAGCCTTTCTATCGCGTCGCGGGCGGCTTGCAGGACAACAGCAATTTCGTCGGCCCCAGCGCCACCAACATCAAGGACGGCATCGTGAACTCGGACTGGATGGGGCTCACCGGCGCGGACGGCTTCTACACGGCGTTCGATCCCGAGGACAAGGATGTCGTCTACGCCGAGGCGCAGGAGGGCATCGTCTTCCGCGTCAACCTGCGCACCGGCGAGGGCAAGGACCTCCATCCTGCCCCGGCGGAGGGTCAGGCGCGCTACCGCTTCGGCTGGAACACGCCGTTCCTCGCCAGCGTCCACCACAAAGGGACGTTCTATCAGGCCGGCAACCGTGTGTTCAAGCTGACCGACAAAGGCGAGCATTCCGCCATCATCAGCCCGGACCTGACCAAGGACGAACCCACCAAAACCACCGCCGTCGGCAGTGGCGCGGAGAACTTCGGCGTGATCTACTCGCTCGCGGAGTCCCCCGCCAAAGCCGACCAACTCTGGGCGGGCACGGACGACGGACGGCTCTGGGTCACCGAGAACGAAGGCGCACAGTGGACCGAACTCACCGACAACGTCCCCGCGCCGGGGCACGGACAGTGGGTCCAGCGCATCGTTCCCAGCGCCAAGGACCCGAACGCCGCCTACGCCGTGTTCAGCGCCTACCGGCTGGGCGACGACGAACCAATGATCTACCACACCGCCGATCTCGGCAAGACGTGGCAGTCCGTGGTCGGTGAGGGCTTGTCGAAGGATGCGCCCGTGCAGGTAGTCTGCGAGGACCCGGAAAACCCGCGCCTGCTCTACGCCGGCACGCAGGTCGGGTTATTTGCTTCCTTCGACCAGGGCGGCCACTGGGTGAAGGTCGGCGGCCTGCCCGCCGTGGAGGTGGACGACCTGAACATCCAGAAGCGCACGGCGGACCTAGTCATCGCCACGCACGGCTTGAGCCTCTTTATCCTCGACGATTCCCGCCCTTTGCGCGAATTGACTTCCGAGGTTGCGGCACAGCCGGCGCATCTGTTCAGCGTGCGCCCGGTGGAGGGCGCTTATCGTTTGCCTGGCTTCTCGGACTGGGACGGCAAGGGCAGTTACCACGGCGACAACCCGGCCGAGGGTGCGCTCTTCACCGTCTGGGTCAAGGAGTTCACCGGCGACGAGATCAAGCTGAAGGTCACCAACTCCCAAGGCCAGACGGTCGCCAATCTCAAGGCTCCCGGTGCGCCCGGCCTGAACCGTCTCAACTGGGACCTGCGCCCCACGCCCGACGTGCTCGTCAAATACGGTGGCGACGATCCCAAGAAACTCGTGCCGACGGGCGAATACACGGTAGAACTCAGCTACGGCGAAACCCACGCCAAGCAGGCCTTCCACGCCAGCGTTGCCCAGGGCATCGAAGCCCGCTCGGCTGACGATGACTGAATGCCTACAATCTTTGTCCATTCCGGCGTTGCGTGAACCGTCAGGCCACCCGGCACGGAAAGGCCGCGGCGATCCAGGACAATTTCGGCGGCGTCAGCGACCACCATTCACGTCGTTTCGAGAGAGCGCCACATGACAATTTGGTCATCTTCGAAGTTCCTGACACGGTTCCAAAGATGCCCGCGCGCAAGGCAAGCGAGAGGTTAAGTGGCACAGCAGCAAAATTTTCGACCATCCAGCAGTGCGACCAGGTTCAGAGTACGGCAACCACTTGCAGCGGACGCAGCGCGCAACGCACGGTGCATTGACGACGCATCGTCAACCACCTGGCGGCTTGTGGATGGGTGTCACCACGGAACTCGCATGCCTTGTCCTGATGTGCAGGCACGGAGATTTCTTGCAATCCGGCAACCCGAGCAGGTTCACGATGCTCGCCGTTGCGTCCGGCACGGGTTTTTGGTTTGCCGTTCGGGGGCTCCTGAAGATGGCTCCGGGGAAAGTTCCTGTCCGTTGGTTTTGGATCGTGGCGGTGCTTCTGCGGTTGGCGATGCTCCCGACTTTCCCCGGCGATGATGTCTGGCGTTATCGTTGGGAAGGAGAGATCCAACTCCACGGATTCAATCCCTATCAATCGGCGCCGGATTCCGCGGAGTTGGCCGGGTGGCACAACTTGGATTGGAGCCGGATCAACCATCAGAACGTGCCGGCGATTTATCCGCCTCTCACCGAACTGATGTTCGCCGTTTTGGCGCGGGGCGCAAACTCCGTACTGGGTTACAAGCTTCTCTTTACCTGCGCCGATCTGGGAGTGGCTGCCATCCTGCGCCGTTTGCTGGCGCGGGGTGGGTCGTCGCCGGAAGCGGCGGCGTGGTACGCGTGGAATCCGCTGGCGGTTTACGTCAGCGCCGGGGCGGCGCACTTCGATGCGGCGATGATGCTCGCTATGATGGGAGCGGTCTGGTGTCTGGATCGGTTGTCGGTGCAGCCGCCCCGGGAGGAAAACGTTGCGTCCAGCTGGCGGGTGCCGCCGTTGGCCTGGGCAAGCGCGGGCTTGCTCGGGGTTTCCATCGCCCGCACAGCGGGGCCAGTGGTGGTGCTGCCGGTGGGGGGCTTCGCGCTGGGCTGGCGTCGCGCGTTGGTCACGCTTCCGCTGGCAGTCGGCATCGCGCCCATCCTGGCGATCCTCTACGGATTCCCAGGTGTGCGGGTGTTCGGCGCGTTGGAGCGTTTCATCCAGGGCTATCAGGTCAACGATGCCTTCTGGTGGCTCGTGGATCCGGCGGGCCGCGTGGGTGGAATTTACGGATGGACCGCCGCGACGGTCTGCTTGGCGCTGGCAGTCTGGCTGCGGAACGATTGGCGGCGGGCCGCGCTCTGGGTCATGGGCGCGGCGCTGTTGCTCAGCCCGGCTCTACATGCCTGGTACGTCCTCTGGGTGCTGCCCCTGGCGGTGTGGCGCGGGGGAAGCGCGCGGCCGTGGGTCGTGTTGTCGGTCAGCGTGTTCGGCTACTTCCTGCTCTGGGACATCAATCACGCCAGCGGCCGGGCCTGGGAAGAACCGCTCTGGCTGCGGCTGGCAATTTATCTGCCGCCTTTGCTCGCTCTGGGATGGTCGTACATCGAACGCCGTTCAAACCATGCAGGCACGGTGCCAAGGTGCTATCCTTAAAACATCGAAGCCATGGAACCGGCACCTCTATCTAGCAGGCAGTTTTCTCCTGCCGGACGATGCGCCCTGATCCTGCCCGCGTGCCACGAAGAGCAGACTATTGGCCCCGTGTTGGACGAACTCCTCGCCACGCTGGAACCCGGTGAAAATTGGATCGTCGCGGTCGGCGTCAACGGCTCGCCGCCCGGTGTCGACCGTACCGCCGAACTCGCCCGCCGGCATCCGTTGCAGCCGCTGGTCGCGGAAACGTCCGCGCTCGGCTACGGTCACGGGTGCCAGGCGGCCATCGCTCTGGTGGAAACGCTCGGGCTGACCCCGGACGCCTACGTGTTCTTTGCGGCCGACGGGGCCAACGATCCGCGTGACCTGCCCACGTTGCTCACCGCGCGCCGCGCCGGGTTCGATCTCGTTCTCGGCTGTCGGACTTCTTCCTTGTGCATGGAAAATCGCCGGAGCATGGGTTGGTCGCACGTTTTCGCCAATCGTCTGCTGGGTGCCTGGTGCGGGCTGCTGACCGGGAGGTGGTTCAATGACATCGGACCGTTGCGATTGATCGAGCGCGGTTTGTTCCGTCGGCTGCGACTGGATGAATGGACCTTCGGCTGGACGATGGAAGCACAGGTCAAGGCGGTGCGGCTCGGCGCGGCCAGCGTCGAGGTTCCGGTCAGCGAACGCCCCCGACTCGCCGGGGAGCAAAAGGTTTCCAAGGTCAACTGGCGGCGCACGCTCGCCATCGGGTTCCAGATTGCGCGGGCAGGCTGGCGGGCGCGCTGGGGTAAACTGGCGTCGTCCACGGTGCCGGTGCCGACCGTTGACGTGGGGCACGCTGGCTGCGCAGGCGCAAGAAAAACGGCCAACTCGAATTGATTATCATCCATGTCCGCGTCGTCGCTTTTCGCTCGCCTCGCCTCGCCCTTCACGGCTTACACGCACTGGCTGCACACGCGCTGGCCGGCGGGCACCGTGGAGCATTTGCCGGAAGTCGGCCCGGATGGTGAGACCAGGCTGCCGGGCGTGCGGATCGTCGGTGATCTGGGCGGGGTTCCGCTCCTGAAATTCTCTTCGGACAGTGGCGCACGCGCGGTGCAGGCGATGGTGAAGGAGCCGGATTTCAAGCGGAACACTGGAGGCGGCGATGCGCTGGACCTCGTCATCATCGGAGGCGGCGTCTCGGGAATTGCGGCGGCGCTGGAAGCGAAAAAGGCAGGAGTAAATTTCCAGGTTGGCGAGGCGGCGGAGCCGTTTACTACGGTCGTCAATTTTCCCAAGGCGAAACCGATCTACACGTACCCCACCGACATGAAGCCGGCGGGCGAGCTGCAATTTCACGGTGACGTGAAGGAAGCGTTGCTCGACGAGTTGCAAAAGCAACGACAGGACGCCGGGATCGAAGTCACCAACGCCCGCGCCGAGCGCGTCGAGTCCGGCGGCGACGGCGTGACGGTTCACTTCGCCGAGGACAAACCACAACCGGTCAAAGCACGGAGGGTGATCGTGGCCATCGGCAAGAGTGGCGACTTCCGGCGACTGGGCGTGCCGGGCGAAGACCTCGACAAGGTCTCCAATCGCCTGCATGACCCGAAAGACTTTTCCGGCAAGAACCTGCTCGTGGTCGGCGGCGGCGACTCGGCGTTGGAAGCTGCCATCGCACTCGGCGGGGCGGGAGCGAACGTCACGGTGAGCTACCGAAAGAAGGAGTTCAGCCGCCCCAAATCCGAAAATGTCGACAAGCTCAAGGCCCTGGAGCGCGATCCGAATACCAACCCACAGGTAGAGCAGCCGCAATCTCAGAACGAAGGCACCGCCAACACGAGCGGCGCGCGCGACAAACGGGGAGGTGGTTCGGTCGTGCTCGCCATGGAAAGCGAGGTCACGCGCATCGAACCCGACCAGGTCACGCTCAAAGACGCCAACGGCGAGTGCACGTTGGACAACGATTTCGTTTTCACGCTGATTGGCCGGGAAGCGCCGCTTGCTTTTTTCCGGCGCTCGGGGCTGCCAATCCGCAACGAATGGACGTGGTGGAAGGTGCTGGGCTGCGTGGCGTTCGTAGTGTTCTGCTTCCTTTTCTACCATTGGAAAGGAGGGCACCCGCAGGAGTTCACCATCGGCGGGAAATCGCTCCAGCAAATTGCCGGCGAACACCAATGGTTCCCGCTGAATCTACCCGCGATGTTGGAACACTCCGGCGGACAACTCGCGGAGTGGTCGAACCACGAGGGCAACCTCCTTTACACGATCAAGAAGGGCATGGGTGACCCTTCGTGGTACTATGGATTCGTTTATTCGGTGATCGTCGTGGTTTTCGGCGTCCGGCGCATCCGGCGGCGGCGCACGCCCTACGTCACCTGGCAGACGGTCACGCTGATGGCGATCCAGGTCATCCCGCTATTTCTGTTACCCGATCTGGTCCTGCCGTGGATGGGACGCAACGGTTGGTTCGAGCCGGGACATCCATTGCGCTGGATCGCCGACCAACTCTTCGAGTCCTACGACGGCCTGCGCGGCCACGAACGCGCCTACTGGCGCAGCATCGGCTTTCTGCTCGCGTGGCCGCTGCTCGTCTACAACGTCTTCACCGAACAACCCAACTACGCGTGGCTGGGCATCTCCTTCGTGCAGACGTTCGTCCTGATCCCGTTCATCGTCTGGCGCTGGGGAAAAGGAGCATACTGCGGCTGGCTCTGCACCTGTGGCGCGCTGGCGGAAACCCTCGGCGACGCCCACCGCCGCAAGATGCCGCACGGCCCCGGCTGGAACCGCCTCAACATGCTTGGCCAAGCCGTGCTCGCCTTCGCCTTTGCGCTGCTCGGCCTGCGCATCGCCGGTTGGACGATGGGTCCGCAGTCGCTGCCGTCGGTCTGGTTCAAGCGCGGCTTCGAGACCCTGCCTTATCTGAACTACGGCTGGTCGGTGGACCTGTTCCTGAGCGGGGTGCTTGGGATCGGTCTCTACTTCTGGTTCAGCGGGCGGACGTGGTGCCGGTTCGCGTGTCCGCTGGCGGCATTGATGCACATTTACGCGCGCTTCTCGCGGTTCCGCATCTTCGCCGAAAAATCGAAATGCATCTCGTGCAACGTCTGCACGAGCGTCTGCCATCAGGGTATCGACATCATGAGTTTCGCCAACAAGGGCGAGCCGATGGCCGACCCGCAATGCGTGCGCTGTTCGGCCTGCGTGCAGGAATGCCCCACGGGCGTGCTCTCTTTCGGACGCTACGGCGGCAACGACGGCAAGAAAATCCTCCTCGACCGCCTGCCCGCCTCGCCCGTGCGCATGAAGGAACACGCCTCGGCCAATGACCGATGTCTGGATCGACACCGACCCGTCCATCGGCGTGCCGTTCCACGAGGCCGACGATGGATTCGCTCTGATCCAGGCGTTCCACAGTCCCAAACTCCGCATCCGCGGCCTCAGCACGACCTACGGCAACGCCTCCCTTGCCACGACCACGCGCATCGCCCGTGAGATGGCCGGGCGCTTCGGCGGCCCCGCCGGGATCGACGCCGCGCATGTCCACCCCGGCGCATCCTCCGCGCGCGAACTCGGCAAACCCACCGCCGCCACCGAAGCCCTCCACGTCGCGCTCGCCGAACGCCCGCTCACCTACCTCGAACGCGTGATCTTCGTGGGCGGGCGCACGCCCGGCACGCGCTTCCGCGCCGGACGGTGGAACCCGTACGAGTTCACCGACGGCAACTTCCACAAGGATAATGCCGCCGCCGCCGTCCTCTTGGCCTCCGCCATCCCCCTGACGCTCGTGCCCGTCGAATGCGCCCTACAGCTCCTGCTCACCCCCGCCGAACTCCGCCGCCTCGGCCGCGAGGGCGGCGAACCCGGCCGTTACCTGGCTACAAAGGGCCGCCTCTGGATGAACCTCTGGCGGTTCTGTTTCGCCGTGCCGGGCGCGGTGATCTTCGATTGTTTCGCCGTTCTGGCCGCGACGCACCCGCATCTCTTGGAAACCGAACTCCGCCACGCCG
>CALMVM010000530.1:0-371 GCA_937873255.1 uncultured Verrucomicrobiota bacterium
CCTACGAGGAAGGCATCCGGCTCGTGCGCGTGTGCAACGAGCGCCGCACCGCCGCCGAGCAGCGCATCGAGAGCATCACCCGCGACGCCGCCGGGCAGGCGCAGGCCGTCGAGATGCCCGCCGCCCCCGCCAAAACTCTCACCTCCCGGGACGCCAAGAACCCTTCCCCGGAACCGACGCCGGCTGCCCGGCCGACCAAAAATCCCAATGAAGTCAGCCTC
Organism: uncultured Verrucomicrobiota bacterium; assembly: GCA_937873255.1. Classification (GTDB taxonomy): domain Bacteria; phylum Verrucomicrobiota; class Verrucomicrobiia; order Chthoniobacterales; family SZAS-18; genus CAHJWO01. Next base: position 222 of record CALMVM010000530.1, read on the forward strand.
TTCTGAACCGTTCGCCGTCCAGGCCCCGCCCATTTCCGAGCCGCAGGTCCGTCTGCTGGACAAAATCCAGTCGCCCGCCGACCTGAAGGCGCTGCCCGAGAGCGACCTGGCGCAACTCGCGCAGGAGGTCCGCGACGAGCTGATCTACGT
>CALMVM010000530.1:381-3078 GCA_937873255.1 uncultured Verrucomicrobiota bacterium
TGATGAGCGAGTCCAACCCGCACGGGGTCGGCGGCCACCTGGGGCCGAACCTCGGCGTGGTGGAATTGACCATCGCCCTGCACCGGGTCTTCAACACGCCCAAGGACAAGTTCGTCTTCGACGTGAGCCACCAGGCGTACGTGCACAAGATGTTCACGCCCAAGGGCCGACCCGGCGACATCAAGAGCATCCGCCAGTACCAGGGGCTCAACGGCTTCATGCTGCGCACCGAGAGCGAGCACGATTGCTATGGCGCGGGCCACGCGGGCACGGCGCTGTCGGCGGCGCTGGGCATGGCGGTCGGGCGCGACCTGCGCGGCGGGGACGAGAACGTCGTCTGTGTCGCGGGCGACGCGGCGTTCACCTGCGGCGTCTCCTACGAGGCGCTCAACAACGTCACCGAGGCGACGAAGAAATTCATCGTCGTGCTCAACGACAACGAGTGGTCCATCGCCAAGAACGTCGGGGCTATGGCGGGTTACTTCAACCGCATCGCCACCAGTCCGACCTACCGGCATTTGCACGAAAAAGCGGCCCGCTTCATCCAGACCATCGGAGGCAAGAGCGTGCTCAGCCTCGCCGGCCGCGTGGAGGCGGGCGTCAAGAATTTGCTGGTTCCCAGCGTGTTGTTCGAGGACCTGGGCCTGCGTTATTACGGGCCGATTGACGGGCACGACACGGCGCTGCTCATCCGCACGTTCGAGTTCCTCAAAACGCAGGACGAACCGGTCATCCTCCACATCCTCACCAAGAAGGGCAAGGGCTACTCGCCCGCGTTGCAGCAGCCCGACAAGTTTCACGGGCTGGGCAAATACAAGCTCGAAACCGGCGAGACCGCCAAGGCCCCGTTGCCGACGTATTCGGAGTTGCTGGGCGACTGCATCGCCAACTTCGCCGACAACAACTCCAAGGTCGTCGCCATCACCGGCGCGATGCCCAGTGGCACGGGGCTCGGCCGGTTCCAGAAACGCCACCCGGACAAGTATTTCGACGTGGGCATCGCCGAGGAGCACGCGGCGCTCTTCGCGTGCGGGCTGGCGGTGCAGGGAATGTCGCCGTTCCTGGCGATCTATTCGACTTTCATGCAGCGCGCCTACGACATGATCATCCACGACATGGCGTTGCAAAAACTCAACGTGCGCCTGTGCATGGACCGCGCCGGCCTGAGCGGCGACGACGGCCCGACGCACCACGGACTGTTTGACATCGGCTACCTGCGCCACGTGCCGAACCTCACGTTCATGCAGCCGAAGGACGAGGAGGAGTTCGGCGACATGCTCTGGACGATGGCGAACCATCACGACGGCCCGATTGCGATCCGTTATCCGCGCGGGGCGGGCACCGGGGCGAAGCTCAAGCCGCAGCCGAAGCTGCTCGAAATCGGCAAGGCCGAGGTCGTGCGTCACGGCAAGGGCGGCGCGCCGCAGGTGGCGCTTTTCGGATTGGGCGGCATGTGCACAATGGCCGAGGAAGCGGCCGATGTGCTCGAAGCCGAGGGCGTCAGCGCCGCAGTGATCAACCCGCGCTGGATCAAGCCGATGGACACGGCGACGTTGGAGTTTTTCGCGCGTTCGGCGGAGGTGATCTGTACGTTGGAAGACCACGTGTTGACCAACGGTTACGGTTGCGCGGTGATGGAGCACCTCAACGAGGCGCGCATCCCGGTGCCGGTGGTGCGGTTGGGCTGGCCCGACGAGTTCATCGAGCACGGCAATATCCCGGTGTTGCGCGAGAAGCATGGCCTGACGGCGAAGGCGCTCGTGGCGCGCGTGCTACCGCTGCTTCAGAAGAAGGGGCAGCCGAGCGCGGCGCGGCAACCGATAGGCGCGGCGTAGAGTGTGCGCCGGAGGCGCATCCAACCAAGGTAGCTCTCCGAGCCGTCCGTCGATTGGTTTGGATGACTAACGCACGTGCGACGCGTCTCGCCGGAAAAGCTACGGACGGCTCGGAGAGCCATCCCTACCTTGGTTAAGGCGGCCGCTGTGATATCCAGTCACGACCCGCGTGTAGTACGTCCGCACCGGCCGGCCGTTGATCTGTAGCGAATGCCCCTCCACCGGCCCCGGCCCGGCGCAATGCCGTAGGATGCGCCGGTTCTCGATCTCGTCTTGCTCAAAGGCGACCAGCAGCAGCGTCGCGCCGTCCAACCCTTGCGCGGGGAACCAATAAGCGTACATCAGGCTCTCACTGTCGAATAGATGGGAGCCGGTCGTCTCCTGCACGGCGTGCGCCTGGTCGGGACAATAGAACGCCTCCTCGCTGGCGATGAAATCACGGTCCCTCCCGACGACGAACACCGGCCCGGACACCCCGGATCGTTCCAGGTCGTGCCGGCGCGTTTCCAGTTCGGACGCCATCTGTTTCCAGCCGACGGGCAGGAGTTCGGTCTGGCCGGAATAACGCACTCCGGGCAACCCGGACGCGAGGTATTGCAACACGGCGACGTAACCCGCGCACAGCACCCCGACCGTCACTTTCCAACCTGTCCGCATCCACCCCGCCGACGCGCCGACGAGCGAGACGGCGACCATCGGCACAACCGCCAACCACAAGGGGCCGGTCCAGTTCAGTTTCACACGGTGGGTCAGGCTGAAGACCACGAACACCGCCAGCGGCACCAACGTATAAACCCGCGCGAAAAGAATGGTCCGCCCCGCCTCGTCCGCCGTCCGCCGCGCGGCGAGCAACCGACCCGCC
>CALMVM010000530.1:3161-3743 GCA_937873255.1 uncultured Verrucomicrobiota bacterium
GACTGAGCACGACGAGGATCGCCGCCAACAGGAGGTGCAAAGAAAACCGCCGCGCCGCCTCGACCCGCCCGACGCTCTGGAACGCGAACGACGCCCAATGGTGCCAAGCGTTCCACACGATGACCGGCGAGAAAATCGCCACCGCCAGCAGGACGCACGCATAAGGATTCACGCGGCGGAACCACCCGCGCGAGCCGGGATCGAGCACGAGGAACAGCAGCGTCGCCGGACCCAGCAGGGCAATCGTGTATTTCGAGAGCATCCCGAGACCCAGGAAAATCCCGACGCCGATCCACGCGCGCCGATCTCCGTCGAAAAACACCCGGGCCAGAAAGTACAGTATCGCCGCCCAACAGGCCGTCAGCGGCGCGTCGGGGGTCATCATCAAGCCCGAGACGAAAAAGTAAGGCAGGCCCTGCACGAGCAGAACGGCCATCGCCGCCGCCTTGCGGTCGCGCGACAGCGTTTCCGTCAGTCGAAAGGCGAAAAACGACGTGGCGAGCGAACACCCCAGCGCCCCGAAGCGGACGGCCCATTCGTTGTGGCCGAAGATTTTCCCACCCAGCGCGATCAGCCACGCGA
>CALMVM010000530.1:3753-5061 GCA_937873255.1 uncultured Verrucomicrobiota bacterium
CGATGTCAAGGTGCTGCGCGTAATTCCAGTAGTACGCTTCCTCCGGGAAGAGTTCGCACCACGGCGCGTAGAGAGCCCGCAGCAAAAACAGTCCTGCGGCCAGCAGCAGGGCAGGGTGTTTCCAGAGCGGACCGGCGGCGTTGGCGTCGCCCGGCGTCATCGCGCCTCCCCCGGAACGGGCTCGGTGGCAGGGGAAGAGGCAATTCGATCCATGTGGGTCACGGGACGGGAAGGAAAGTTCTCCGAGGCGCAATCCACGGGTGATTCCACCCTCGAATTGCGGTAAGGATAAAGCGCAACTCCCCCCGACTCTTGCAACCGAAAATACTCGTCATTCGCGGCGGTGCCATCGGCGATTTTCTCCTGACGCTGCCGGCCGTGGCGCTCCTGCGGGAGGCGTTCCCGCAGCCCTGGCTCGAAATCCTCGGTTACGAGCACATCGTCTCTCTCGCGGCCAGCGGTGGCTATGCCGACGGGGTGCGGTCCATCGAATACGCCGCGATGGCGGCTTTCTTCAATCCCAAGGCCGAGCTGGACCCGCAATTGTCGGCGTACTTCGGCGGATTCCAGCAGGTGGTCAGCTACCTCTACGATCCGGACGGTTTCTTCAGCGGCAACCTGCGCCGCTGCGGGGTGAAAAATCTCATCGAGGCTTCCCCCAAGATCGACCCGGAAGGCGAACACGCCACCCGCCAGCTCGCGCGTCCGTTGGAGAGCCTGGCGCTTTATCTCGACGCCGCCGCCGGTCCGCCGTTGCGTCCGGGTGACAATGAAACGGCGTTCGCGCGCGAATTCCTCGCCCACGCCGGACCGCGCCCGCTCGTGGCGATCCACCCCGGCAGCGGCGGCGAACGCAAAAACTGGCCTCTGGAACGTTGGCGCGAACTCGGCCTCGGGCTGCTCGCGCGTCCGGCCGGATCGCGTCCGCGCCTGTTGCTGGTCGGCGGCGAGGCCGACGCGAAGGCGGTGGCCGCCCTGCGCGCGGCGTGGGGCGTCGCCGACGTGCTCGTGGCGGAGAATCTCCCGTTGCCCGCGCTCGGTGCGGTGCTGGCGCGGTGTTCGTATTTCCTGGGGCACGACAGCGGGATTTCGCATCTGGCGGCGGCGGTGGGGACGCCTTGTGTGTTGCTTTTCGGACCGACCGACCCGGACCTCTGGGCACCGCCTTATCCGCACACGGAAATTCTCCGCGCAGCGGACGGATTCATGGCCAGTCTGACGCTGGAAACCGTGCAATCGGCCGTGGACGAGGCGCTAGCCAAAGCCGGCGGAACGCGATAAGATGCCGGGGATCCCATCCCCCCCATC
>CALMVM010000531.1 GCA_937873255.1 uncultured Verrucomicrobiota bacterium
GTGTAGATCGCGGAATCCTCCGACACGGCGCGGCCGGGCAAAAACGCGTCGGACGTGCAAATCGGCGTGTCGGCGGAACCTTCGTGGATCAGCGCGTAACAAAACGCCTCGTGCAGGCTGACGCGTCCGTCGCCGTCGTAGTCCGCGCCCGTGACCTCGTCGCCGAAACGATCCCGTCCGCAAAGCGCCCCGAAGAAATACGACGAGAAATCCTGGTAGTCGGCGCGATCCGTCGCGTAGGAACAGCCCGCTGCCTCCCGGTCCTTCTGGGCCGAGAAGAAACCGACGACGTTCGCCGAAGCCGACCCTGATTTGGGATCACCGCCCCGGAAGATCACGTCCGCGAACGCCCCGCTGAAACACTGCGCCATCACCAATACCAGGGGCGGTCCGCCGCGCGGCAACCGGGAGAATTCCGTGGTCAGATCGCGGACGGTCAATGCGTCGCCGTCCCAAAGGTCGTAGTGAGTATTCGTCTCGTTCTGTTCGTCTTGCGTGCCATGGCCGGCAAAGTAGAGCAGGATTGGCGCGGGCCGTTTGGCTGACTGGGCTGTGAGCGTCCCCAAAGCGCGGCGAAGATCGTGCAGGCGGGCCGGGCCATCGGGCCGGGCGTCGAGCTTGGGAACGCGCGTGAGCACGGGTTCCTCGGCGTCGTGGTCGGCGAGCAGGACGGCCAGGGCGCGTCGCGCATCGGCGGCCGGGTGGGTGTCGGCGTAAGAGACGGTTGCCTGGTCGGATTTGCCGTCGGCGAAAAGCAGGATGCGCCGCGAGGAAGGACGCAGCAGGCCGGAGACGAAACGGACGTGCCCCTCGATCTGCGCGGCGTTGCTCGACACGTCGGGGCCGCCGCCCACCACGAGAGCATAAAGCGGAGGGGCGGACGGGTCTTCGGCGCGTGCCGACCCAGCATTGGATAACCCGCCGGTCAGGGCCAGCCACATCGTCAAAAGGGCGGGTCGGCGAAAGACGAACATCGCTCAGAATAAACCCGGAACATCGAGACAGGCAATCTCTCGAGTTCCGGTCGGGGTGACACGCGAAAGGGTCGGCCCTTCGACTTGCTCGTCGATTTAACACGCGGCCAGTTCCCGGCGCGCGACGAGCGCACGCACCCGCTCCGCGTCCACCGGCGTCGCGGGCGTGTAGATGACCATCCCGAGACCGGGTTGACCATCGACCGCGAACGACGAATATTCGAGCGCCAGAGCCCCGGCCTCCGCGTGGTGCAGCCGCTTCGTGCCCTCGCCGTGGGTCCGCACATCATGCTCGCTCCAAATCGCCGCGAATTCCGGGCTGGAGCGGCTCAACTCCTCCACCAACCGCTGCGCCCTCGGCGAAGCCCCCGAGCGGGCCACGTCCGCGCGAAAGGCCGCCACCACGAACCGCGCCGTGCCTTGCCAATCCGCCTGCGCCTTGCGCACGCCGGAATCCCGGAACATGAGCCGCAGGACGTTGCGTTGGTCGGGATCGAGTTTGGCGTAGTCGGTCAGCACGGCGGCGGCAGCGGCGTTCCAGGCCACGATGTCCCACTCGGCGTTTTTCACGAGGGCCGGGCTGTTCTCCAGGGAATCGAGCACGCGCTGCAACTGTGGCGAAACTCTCGCCGTCAGGCACGGGCGGACCCCGGGCGGACGCCCTTGCGCGAGCAGATAGAGATGCTCGCGTTCGGCCTCCTTGAGTGCCAGCGCACGCGCGAGTCGGTCGAGCACGTCGGCCGACGGCGCGCCGCCCCGGCCCTGTTCGAGCCAGGTGTACCATGTCGCGCTGACGTGCGCGCGCTGCGCGACCTCCTCGCGCCGCAACCCCGGCGTGCGCCGCCGGCCCGCCGGGAGACCGAACTCCGCCGGGTCGAGCTTGGCACGGCGGTCTTTCAGATATGCGCCGAGAGGATTGGCGTCGGTCGTGGAGGTTAGCCTGTTAGTCGTCATACCGGTATAACGTCACTACTTTTCCTCCGCGCGCGGCGGGTGGATGGTGGGTCGCAGTCAACCACTGATAAAACCCTACCACTATGCGTGTATTTCTCACCGGCGCGACCGGATTCGTCGGCTCCGCCGTCACCACCGAACTCATCGAGGCCGGCCATCAGGTGCTCGGCCTGACCCGCTCGGACAAAGGAGCCGAGACGCTCAGGGCCGCCGGGGCCGAGGCGCACCACGGCACCCTCGAAGACCTCGACAGCCTGCGGCGCGGGGCCGAATCGACCGACGGCACGATCCATTGCGGTTTCGTCCACGACTTTGCGAACTACGTGAAATCCTGCGAGACCGACCGTCAGGCCATCGACGCCATCGGCACGGCGCTGGCGGGTTCCGGCCGCCCGTTCGTCGTCACGTCGGGGTTGGCGGGTCTGGCGTCGGGCCGTCCCGGCACGGAAAACGACGCGCCGAACTTCAAGATCATGATCCGCGGGCTTTCGGAGGAATTGACGCTGACCCTGCCCCAGCGCGGGGTGCGCGCGAGCGTGTTGCGGTTGTCGCCGTCGGTTCACGGGGACGGTGACCACGGTTTCATCCCGATCCTGATCGGCCTCGCCCGCGAGAAGGGAGCGTCGGCGTACATCGGCGAGGGCGCGAACCGTTGGGCCGGCGTGCATCGGCTCGACGCCGCGCGCCTCTTCCGGCTGGCGTTGGAGAAAGGGGCGGCGGGCGAATGGAGCTGTCTATTACGCCGGTGGAACGATTGTGTCCGGCC
>CALMVM010000532.1:0-380 GCA_937873255.1 uncultured Verrucomicrobiota bacterium
GTCGTATTTCTCGCGCTTGTCCTTGTCGCTGAGAACCTCGTACGCCTCGTTGATCTGCTTGAACTTCTCCTCCGCCGCCTTTTTGTCCTTGGCCACGTCGGGGTGGTGCTGGCGGGCGAGTTTGCGGAACGCCTTACGGATGTCGTCGCTCGTGGCGGTTTTGGAAACCCCGAGCGTTTCGTAATAATCACGGAACTGAACAGGCATAAAGAAAACGCGGAAGTGGGAACTCGGAACTCGGAATGCTGAAACGGAACGCGGGAATCGCCGGATCTTTTTGTCTGAGAAATCGTGCTGCCTCGTAGCGGATTTTCGGGCGGTCGGGTGGTCTTTTCCGGTCGACGGTTCCGCGTTCCGAGTTCCGCGTTCCGCGTTCCAAC
>CALMVM010000532.1:390-3360 GCA_937873255.1 uncultured Verrucomicrobiota bacterium
CTCCGCGCCACCGTGCCCGACGCCGTCAGTTCGTCAAACGACGCGAAGCCCCCGGCCCCCGCGCTCGTCAAGAACGACAAGGACAAGGTCGCCGTGGATATTTTCGAATCCGAATCCACGTACGTCGGCGGCACGACCTTCCGCGAAAAACAGTTTCGCGGTCCGGGGCAGCGTTCGTACGGCTCCTTCGACGAATCGCAGTTCTCCTTCGAGTACGATCACCGCTTCCCGCTATTCGGCAAGGTGTACCTCAAGCTCGGCGCGGAGTACGAACGCTTCGATTTCGGCACGACCAACGCGCCGCTGCCCAGTTCGCTCCAGAGCCTGACGGGCACGATTGCGCTCGAATACATCGTGCAGGGCGAGGTGGGGGCGTTTTTTACGAGTTCGCCCGGCATCTATTACTCGGACATCAACTCGATTGGTCTGGGCAACGTCGATGCGCCCACGGCCGCCGGGGCGGTCGTGCCGTTGGGCAAGAGTTTCTACCTGCTCCTGGGCCTGCGGTATTCGGCGTTGTCGCACTACCCGTTTTACCCGGTTTTGGGTGCGATCTGGTTGATCAGCAAGAAGCTGCGCATCGAGGCGCGTCCGCCCACCCCGCGCCTGATCTATTCGTACAGCAAACAGCTCGACTTCTACGTCGGCGCGGAACTGCTCGGCTCCGCGTACAAGCGCGACGCCAACGCCGCCGCCCGGCCGCAGGACCGCCGTTTCAACAACGGCGTGATCGATTTCAGCGAGACGCGCGTGGGCGCCGGCCTCACGTATTCGCCCACCGAACAGATCGACATCGAATTCGACGGCGGCTACAGCGTGTCGCGCGACTTCGAATACTACCGCGGCGACAGCAAGGCCTTCCGCGCCCACCCCGCGCCGTACGCGCGCATCGCCATCAGCGCGAATTTTTGATCCGGGACGCGAGTTGCAAGTTGCAGGTTGCGAGTTGGATTGCCACGATGTAGCGGCGTTCGCTACCTTGACTATTCGGCCTACCGCCCCCGCCCGCACCTTGTAAGCCTATCCCACTCCCATGCTCGGCAAACTCCTCCAACCCGAAGTCCAGAGCCTCGTCAAAGCCCGTGACTTCGCCCGCCTGCACGCCCTCTTCGCCGAGTGGGCTCCCGCCGACCTCGCCGACGTGATCGCCGACCTGCCCGAGGGCGCCAAGGTCGTGGTTTTCCGCGTGATCCCGCAGTCGCTGGCCGCCAGTGTCTTCGCCTACCTCGACGCCGAGGAACAGGAGGAACTCCTCCACAGCATGGGCCGCGAACAGGCCGTCGACATCCTCAACGAGATGTCCCCGGACGACCGCACGACGCTCCTGGAAGAACTCCCGCCCGAAACCGTCAAGGGCCTCGTCGCCTCGCTCTCGCCGTCCGAACGCGCCGTCGCGCAAAAACTCCTGGGTTATCCCGAGCGCAGCGTCGGCCGGCTGATGACGCCCGATTTCATCGCCATCAAGGCCGACTGGACCGTCAACCAAGTGCTCGACGACGTACGCACCCGCGGCCGGGACAGCGAGACACTCAACGTGCTCTACGTCGTGGACGACCACGGCAAGCTCATCGACGACCTGCGCATCCGCGAATTCCTCACCCGGCCGCTGGACGCGAAGGTCAGCGACCTGATGAACGATTCCTTCATCACTCTCGCCGCCGCCGACAGCCAAGAGAGCGCCGTCGCGCTTTTCCGCAAGTACGACCGCACGGTGCTGCCGGTCGTGGACGGCGGCGGGCGATTGCTGGGCGTCGTGACCGTCGACGACGTGCTCGACGTGGCCGAGGAGGAGGCGACGGCCGACGCGCATAAGTTCGGCGGTCTCGAAGCGCCTCTCGATCTGCCGTACATGAACAGCGGCCTGTGGGAAATGTTTCGCAAGCGCGGGTCGTGTCTGGTCATCCTGTTCCTGGGCGAGATGCTCACCGCCACGGCGATGCAATCCTACGAGGAGGAGATCGAGAAGGCGGCGGTGCTGGCGTTGTTCCTGCCGCTGGTCATCAGCAGCGGCGGCAATTCGGGTTCGCAATCCTCCACGCTGGTCATCCGCGCGATGGCGCTGGGCGAGGTGACGATCCGCGACTGGTGGCGCGTGGCCGGGCGGGAAATCGTCAGCGGCCTGTCGCTCGGGCTGCTGCTCGGGATCGTCGGCTTCACGCGGATCATGCTGTGGTCGGTGCTGTTCCACACGGACTACGGACCGCACCCGTACATCCTGGCGGCGGCGGTGGGCACGGCGCTCATCGGCATCGTCGGCTGGGGCAGTCTGGCGGGGGCGATGCTGCCCTTTGTCCTGAAGCTCTGCCGCGTCGATCCGGCGACGAGCAGCGCGCCTTTCGTGGCAACGCTCGTGGACGTGACCGGGTTGATTATTTATTTCACGGTGGCCGCCCTGATCTTTTTGCCGCACATCGCGCACTAGAGCGGGCGCGGCTCCTGCTTTCTTCACTACGCCCGGAACGGCGTGGAATGAAGATTTGCCCCGACTGCGCGCTCGCCAACGAGGAACGTTTCCCGGCCTGCGTCGTCTGCCACGCGTCGCTGGCGGACGTTCCGAGTACGCCGTCGTCCGATCCCGGGCACTCGGAACACGCCCGCCGCGCGCTCGACGGGCAGCGGCATCGCGCGGCCCAGCGGCAGCTCCTCGTCGCGGTGATCTGCTACGTCTTGTTCATCTGTGGGTTGGCCGTCTGTCCCGGCATGGTGTTTGATCCGGAGGTGCAGCTTCTTTACGCGGCGAGCGCGCTCATCGTCGCGCTGGCGGCGGTGCAAGACATGATCGGGCCGTTTCAGGCGGCGGCTCTGCAAGCGGTTGCCAGCGGCGCGCTGATGATTTGCTTCGGATCACTGCATCCGTTTCTATTCTTCATGTTCGCGGGCCACGTGCTCATGCCGATGCTGCTCTGTCATTGGGTCGAGATGATTCACGATGCCAACCGTTGAGAAAGTTTTTATCTGAATAGATCGCGC
>CALMVM010000533.1 GCA_937873255.1 uncultured Verrucomicrobiota bacterium
CGCGGCGCGTTTTTTAGAACATCCAGGGAACGGCTCGGAGAGCCATCCCTACCTTGGTTGGAATGTGCTACGCTCCCGCGTGATCGCGGCACCCGTCGAAATCTTCCTGCGGCACCTCCTCGCGGACCGGACGGCGTTGGCGATTTTGGCCGTCGTCGTACTGGTCGCGGCGGTCGGCATCTTCGCGCGGCTCGGGCGGCCGGATTTGCCATACGTCGCGGCCCCCGCCCTGCTCACAGCGGCCGAACGCACCTTTTTCCACGCGCTCCGGCAGGCGGTCGCATCGGAATACCAGCTTTTCGCCAAGGTCCGGTTGGGCGACATCATCCAGGTGCGCAACGGTGTTTCCGGCAAGCGCCGTTTCGCGGCGTTCGGACGCATCTCTTCCAAACACGCCGACTTCGTGTTGTGCGACCCGCGTTCTTTCGCGGCGGCGCTCGTGATCGAACTCGACGACCGTTCCCACCGCCTGCCCGCCCGCCAGAAACGCGACGAATTTTTCGACGCAGCCCTGGCGGTCGCCTCGGTGCCCGTGCTGCGGGTGCCTGTACGACGGGGATATTCTCCCGAGGAATTGCGCCAGCAGATCACGGAGGTCTTGTCGGAACGTTCCACCCATCGCGCATGAGCCCCACGACCACCGTTTCTGCCCCTGCCCGCGCGCCGTTCGCGTTATTTGATCCATGGGTGTGGCGCATGGCATGGCGCGACAGCCGCCGCAGCCGGGGGCGGCTGCTGGTTTTTTCCACCGCGTTGACCCTCGGTGTCGCTGCGCTCGTCGCCATCGGATCCGTCGGCTGGAACCTCCAGCGCGCCATCACCGAACAGGCCCGCACGCTCGTCGGCGCGGACCTGATCGTCGAAGCACGCCACCCGCTCGACGCCGATGCGCAGGCGTTCGTGGACAGCCTCGGCGGGACCGAACGCGCCTACGAAACGCGTCTCGTCTCGGTGGCGACCTTCCCGCGCACCCACGGCCAGCGGCTCACGCAGGTGCGCGCGGTCGAGGGCGGCTACCCGTTTTACGGCAAGACAGAAACCGAGCCGCCCGAAGCCGCCGCGCAAGCGTCCGCCGGTGAGGGCGCGGTCGTCGAGGAAAGCCTCCTGTTGCAATACGATCTGCGCGTCGGCGACGATCTCACGCTCGGTGGCGAGACCTTCCGCATCCTCGGCACGATCAAAAAACTGCCCGGCGAGGTCAACCTGTTCGCGGGCCTTGCCCCGCGCGTGGTCATTGCCCGGTCCAAGTTGCCGGCGTCGTTGCTCGCACGCGGGAGCATCGTGCGTTATTTCACGTATCTGAAGCTGCCCGCGTCCGTCGATCCGCCCGCGCTGGTCGGCGAGCACAAGGCGGAGTTCGAGAAATACCGTCTCGACACCGACACGGTCGATCACCGCAAACGCCAGATGGGCCGGGTGTTCGACGACGTGAACCATTTCCTGAGCCTGGTCAGCTTCATCGCGCTGCGGTGGCGCAAGGGCTCATCGTCGGCTTCGTGACGTGCGCGATTTTCGTGCTGCTGCCGCTGCTGCCGGTGCGCCGGACGCCGCCGCTGCTGGCGTTGCGCGCGGCTTTTGAAACGACCGCGAACCCCGACCGACGCCGCGACCCCGCCCTCTGGGCCGCGTGGGCGCTGCTCGTCGCGGCGCTGATCGCATTCCCGTGGGTGCAGAGCCGCAACCTGCGTCTCGGGCTCGGCTTTTCGGCGGCGTTGTTCGTGGCGTTCGGGCTCCTGGCGCTGACCGCGTGGGGGCTCATGACGGCAGCGAGGAAATTCTTCCCGCGCCGCTGGCCGTTCGAGTGGCGGCAGGGCGTGGGCAACCTCTACCGGCCCAACAACCGCACGCTGCTGCTCGTTTTCTCGCTGGGCCTGAGCACTTTTCTCTTGCTCGGGATGTATCTGACGAAGGACGTGCTCCTGCGGCAGTTCTCCGCGCAGGGTGACGCCAAGTCGCAGCCCAACCTGATTTTCTTCGACATCCAGCCCGACCAGAAACAGCCCATCGCCGACGCGGTGCGCGCGCACGGCATGGAAGTCGTCGATACGGCGGCGGCGGTCACGATGCGGCTGACCTCCATCGACGGCAAATCCGCCGAATCGCTCGCCGAGGACAAAAACGCCGCCCGTTCCTCCGACGGCAACGAGCGCAACAGCGGCCGGTGGCGGCTGCGGCACGAATACCGTTCCACCTACCGCGACCATCTCACTGGCACCGAAACGCTCGTCGAAGGAAAATTCCGCGAGCGCGTCGGGCCGGAGGCGAACGGTGTCGACGCCGCGCACGCGACGCCCATCTCCGTCGAGGAGGACATGGCGAAGGAACTCGGACTGCACCTCGGCACGCCGATTGTCTGGGACGTGCAGGGCATGCCGATTTACACGACCGTCGGCAGCGTGCGCAAGGTGGACTGGAGCCGGTTTCAGTCGAACTTCTTCGTGGTGTTCCCGGCGGGTGTGCTGGAGGAAGCGCCCGCGTTCAACATCCTCGTCACCCGCACCCCGGACCCGGGAGCTTCGGCGCGGCTCCAGGCAGACGTGGTGCAACGCTTCCCGGGCGTGTCGGCCATCGACCTGCGCCTCGTCGTGGAAACGGTCCAGGGCATCGTGGACAAGGCGACGACGGCGGTGCGTTTCCTGTCGATCTTCACGGTGGGCACGGGGCTGCTCGTGCTGGCGGCGGCGATCTTCACCGGGCGGTACGAGCGCGTGAAGGAAGGCGTTCTCCTACGCACGCTCGGGGCGTCACGCCGAACGATCTTCCGCGTGCTGATCGTCGAGTACCTCGCACTGGGCACGCTGGCGGCGTTGACCGGCATCGTCCTGGCGGCAGTGGGCAACTGGGTGCTGGCGGTGTTCTTCTTCAAGCTGCCGTGGGTGCCGTCACCGGGGGCGATGGCAATCACTTGGGCGGCCGTGACGGCGCTGACCGTTGGCATCGGCCTGTTTGCCAGCCGGGGCGTGTGCGATCACCCGCCGCTGGAGATTTTGCGCGGGGAGGAATAGACACCGGCCCGCAGGTAAACACCGCGTGGGGAGTCATCGCGGTACGGCCGGATGGATGGGCGGCTGCGTAAGCACAGGAAACCGGAACTCCTCCGGCTCGACACGGGTAACTTCGTCTCACCGCCGCTCTATGAACATTCGTCCCACCAAATTACTCCTCGTCCTCGCCGCCTTCCTCGCCTTTCGCACGGTTCCTCTGGAGGCTGCCACCAACCCGCCAACGCCGACCAATTTCTTCTCGTCGCCGACGACCTTGGGCACCCTCAGCAACGGCGACTCCGTGTACTATCTGCCCTATTTCAATTCGTACACCTATTCCGGCTCGGCCAGCACGACCCCGACTACGCTCTACAAGTTCAACTTCGGGTTCCTCTACTTCTTTAATCCTGCCAGCGGGGACCTTTCCAGCACGGAGGCGTATTTCTACGACTACACGTCGGGAGATTTCTTCTACACGAGCGAGAGTCTGTACCCGTACTTCTACAGCTTCAACCTGGGCACCTTCCTCTATTATTTTGAGGGCAGCAATCCGCGTCAATTCTACAACTTCAAGAGCAGCGGTTTCGTGAAGTATTGAGGATCTCGTCTTACAGCGACAATCTGGCGAGGATCTCAGGGTGCTTCCGAAACACCGCCCGGGCGACACCCCTGACTTCCTTCATATACTCCTTCAGTTCGACGTAGGCGGCATCACGCGCCTCCGTGTCTTGGGGACCGTGTTCGGCGGTTTCCTCGGCGGAGTCCAACGCCCCCTCGAGGCTGGCAAGATTATCGAGCGCGTTCGAGAGCGTCTTGAGCTTCTCGGGCGTGTAGCCGCGCTTGGACAATTTGTCGGTGTACGGGTTCTCGGCCGCAGCTTCGTAGCCGGAATGGGCCACGTTGACGAATCGCTGCAAATCCTCCGGTACGTCACCCATCACCCGCAGACCCAGCCGCGCGTCCAATCCGACGAACGCCGCCCTCGCGATCAGCCGGAACGCCGCCCAATCGTCGCGCGCGGCTTCCACCTTCGCGTCCAGCTCGGCCTCGCCGGCCACCCGGTCGGGTGGGCATTCGGCGTGGGTCGAGCAATAGGCGTTCCACGCCCTTTCCTGTAGATCGGTGCCCCAAGTCAGTTCGTCGTTGTCGTAGCCGGCCCCCAGGAGCCCCTCGGCGATGTCGGGATTCAGCCGCGCTTCCTCAAGGAAATTGCCGGCGTCGCGGATGTACTTTTCGATGGCCTGGTCCTCGACCGTACGGCGAAGTTTCGGCGTGGTCGCGGTGGCGGCGGCGATGTCGATGTTCGTTGGAAGGGTGTCAGCCATATGGAAACGCTTGGGTGATGAAAAATCGGTGGGTAGAAGCGTCGCGGGTCGAGGGCAAGCGAGGAAGTGGCGGCGCTCCGTAAAGCTCACCCCGGCGTCCGTTTGTCCCTCGTCCGCCCCGCTTCCGCAACGGTCGGCGGCAGAACCATGACGGGTTTCGCGCCAAATGCCAAAGGCAAAATGCAGACCCCCCGGCATGAGCGCGCCGTTCCCCCGGAACCTTTGCTTTTTATCCCGGTCCGGTCGATGAATAGGGCCACCGGATTTTCTCCATGAACGACCAAGCCACGCCGCCCGCCACCGACGCGGCGACGACCACCATCCCCGAACCCACGGTCGTCGCCGAGGTAGCCCCGCGCGGTCCGCTGTCGGTGCTGCGACGCGGGCCGTTCGCGCGCTACACCTCGGGCGACGCGATTTCCATGGTCGGCTATTGGATGCAGGCCACGGTGCAGAGCATCGTCATGACCACGCTGACCGGCAGCGCCTTCATGCTGGCGACGGTCAATCTCGCCGGCAGCTTGCCGATGATGGCGTTGACGATGTACGGCGGCTCGATGGCCGACCGGCACGACAAGCGCAAGATCATCATCGCCTGCCAGATCGTGCAGATCATCCTGGCGATCCTCGTCGGCTGGCTGGTGGCCAGCGGGCACATCCAGATCTGGCACATCCTCGTGGCGGCGGCGCTGCTGGGCGTTTCGGCCTCGTTCGAGATGCCGGCGACGGCGGCGCTCGTGCCCGAGATGGTCGAGCGCGAGGAGATCGCCTCGGCGATGGCGATTGACCGTTCGATTTTTCACGGCACGCGGCTCATCGGCCCGGCGCTGGCGGGATTCGTGATCGGCCGGTTGGGCAAGGCGTCCGCGTTCTACATCAACGCCGCCACGTTCGTGGCGAGCATCGTGGCGATTGCCTCCGTCCTGCCTCGCGTGCGCGGCAGCGTGGAAGAGGAGGAGGAACGCACCAGCGGGATGCGCGCGGGCATCGACTTCGTGCGCAAGGACCGGCCGACCTTGGCGATGCTCGGGTTGATGGCGGTGGGGTCGCTGTGCGTTTTTCCGTTTATGGCGGTGACGCTGCCGCTGTTTTCCAAACAGGTGCTCGGGATGGACGAGGCGCACATGGGGTACATCATGGCGTTTTCGGGGATCGGATCGGTGGTGGCGTCTTTCGGGGTCGTGGCGGTGCCTCGTCCGAGCC
Organism: uncultured Verrucomicrobiota bacterium; assembly: GCA_937873255.1. GTDB lineage: Bacteria > Verrucomicrobiota > Verrucomicrobiia > Chthoniobacterales > SZAS-18 > CAHJWO01. The sequence continues at coordinate 5,513 of CALMVM010000533.1, forward strand.
GGACGGCGTGGCTGGTCGCCGGTGCCCTGGACGTGACGGTTTCGCTCGCCGGTCTGGCGTTGGCGCGCACGTTCTGGCAAGCCGCGATTGCCCTGACGACGCTGGGACTGGGCACCTCCTTTAATTACGGCATCGCCAACACTGCCGTGCAGGAACGCGCCCCCGGACCGTTGCGCGGACGTGTGTCGGCGCTGGCGATGATGTCGTTCATTGGCGTGATGCCCTTCGCTTCGGTCGGCGTCGGCAGTCTCGCCGACGTGATCGGCCTGCGCACGGCGATGGTCGGCGGCGCGCTCGTCTACGGGGTGGCCGCGCTGTGGATGGTCGTCGGGCTGGGTCGCGGCAGCGCGGAGTTGCCGGTCGGTACGGCGGCGGTGCCGGTCGAACCGTGAATGGCGTTTCCTACTCGATCCCGATGACCGACGATCCCCACGCCAAGCCGAACGGCGCGCGCCTGGGCTGGCGGGTGCTCGAAACGCAGCGGCCTTTCCAAAACCGGATCAACCGCCTGCGCGCGGACCGTGTGAGCATCCCCGGCCGGGGTGAAATCCAGTATTCGTACTTGGAGCGGGGCGATTCGGTGATCGTCGTGCCGGTGACCGCTGACGGCCGGATGGTGCTGATCCGACAGTATCGCTACCCCGTGGACGAACATTGCCTCGAACTACCGGCCGGCTGCTGCCGCGACACGGGCGGGGCGGCTTTCGAAGAGGTCGCACGGCGGGAACTGCGAGAGGAGGTCGGCGCGACGGCGGGGCGGCTGGAGAGCGTGACGTGGTTTTATTCGTCGAGTTCGATCAGCGACGAGGTTTGCCATATTTTTCTCGCGCTGGACGTGGCGCTGGATCAGGAGACCGACCGTGAACCGGGCGAGCACATCGAGCCGATGTTGGTCCCGGTGGCGGAGGCGCTGGCGATGGTCCGTCGCGGCGAGATGAAGACGGGAACGTGCGCGCTGGCAATCCTGCATTGCGAAGAGCGGCTGAGGCGGGAAGGGCTTGTTTAAAGTCGAGAAGTGAAAGAGGGCTCCTATCAATTGAACTTCCACTTTCGGTGTGTGACGATGATGGCAACGATTTCGGCCGGATCGAACGGAACGGTGTTGTGACCACGCACTTCACCGACGATGGAAGAATCAATAATCACCACGTCGTCGAAGGTCCGGCCATCTACCAAAGTGATTGAAACGGTTTGGTAGCCCATGCCGGTCTCAAATTGCTTGAGCAAAAACTCGCTCCATTTGGTAGGCAATGCGGTCACACACTTGAGCCTCTGACTTTCCCGGAATTGGTGGTCAGTGCGTCTCCAAAAACCGATGCACGTCCTCCGCCAACTTTTGACCGATGCCCTCCACGTCGGCGATCTTTTCGACGGACGCCGCGCGCAGACGCTCCACGGAACCGAACGCCCGCAGAAGAATCTGCTTACGGTTCTCGCTGACTCCCGGGCAGTCGTCCAGGACGCTCTCGCCGATGCGCCGCTTCATCAATAACTGGTGGTAGCCGTTGGCGAAGCGGTGTGCCTCGTCACGGATGCGCTGCAACAACCGCAAAGCCCCCGAATCCTCCGGCAGTCGCAACGGCGCGGGCCGACCGGGACGGTAGATTTCCTCGAATTCCTTCGCTAACCCGATGATGGGCAGGTCGTGCAACCCGAGCTTTTGCAACTGGGCGCACGCGCTGCTGAGTTGGCCCTTGCCGCCGTCCACGATCACGAGATCGGGCAGGCGGACGAGTTTTCGGCGCGGGCTCCGCGCGGGTGCCGCGTCGTCCTCCTCGTCGGTCGCCGCCAGGTCGGGCAGTTCCGCGCCGGGTTGGTCGTCCACCGCCTCGTCGAGCGCCTCGGCCTCCAGTTCGCGTTCCACCTCGCCGTCGAGTTCGGCGTCGGTTTCGTCGGCCTCGAAACCGGGGCCTTCGATGAGTTCGTCGCCCGTCAGATTAGCGTTGTGGGCGTCGGGGGTCGGCGCGGGATTCTCGGGATCGTCGGCGTCGGGCGGATCGCTGCTGTCCGGCGCGGACGCCAGCCGCCGCAGGGCGTCGAGGGGGTTTTCCTGCGAAAACTCCGCCGCGTCGCCGTGCTGTTCGCGGGCTTCGAGCAACACCCGCGCGTACCGCCGCCGCACGACTTCCGCCATGCTGGCAAAATCGTTCTGGCCCTTGACGCCCTTGATCCGATAGCGCCGGTAGTTCGCCTTGTCGGGTACCCCGTTCTTGAAGCTGACCATGCTCGCCACGATGTGCGTGGTCGAGATATTGGAAATATCGAAACACTCCATGACCATCGGCAAATGCGGCAATTGGAGCGCGTCGCCGAGCGTCTTCAAGTCAGCCACCGGGTTGATCGTCGAGGGCAGCGAATGCCTCGTGAACCGCCGCGTCGGCGCGGTCGTGCGGCGCAGATCGTCGATCATGTCGCGCAGTTCCGCCGCCTTCTCGAAGTTCATCTTCACGGCCTCCGCCTTCATCTGGTCTTCCAGCGCGGTGATCGTCTCGCGCGAACGCCCTTCCAAAAAATCGCACGCCGCTACCACTCGTGCGCGGTAGTCATCGAAGGAAATCTTGCCCACGCACGGCGCGGGGCATTTCTTGATGACCGGCGCGAGGCAATGCTTGAAGTCATATTCGCCCGGCTGGAATGCACGGCAGCTCCGCAACCCGAACTTATCGCGCATCAGGTTGAGCGTCGAGCGCAGTGCCCCGGCGTGCGCGAACGGCCCGAAGTACCGCGCGCCGTCGTCCTTGCGCAGGCGCGTGAGCTGGAATCGTGGAATCGGGTCGGCCACATTGACCTTCACCAGCAGGAAGCGTTTGTCGTCGCGCAACGAGATGTTGTAGCGTGGCCGGTACTCCTTGATGAGGCGGCTTTCCAACAGGAGCGCCTCGGGTTCGCTTTTGACCGTGTGCGTCTCGAAATCCCAGATGCTCTCGATCAACGCGCGCGTCTTCATGTCGGCCGTCTGTCGGCGCGAGGGCATGAAATAACTGCTCAGCCGCTTGCGCAGGCTCTTGGCCTTGCCGACGTAGATGATGCGGTTGAGCCGGTCGCGCATCAGGTAAACGCCGGGTTTGTGCGACACGTCGCGCAGCTTGCGTTTGAAGTCGGCCTTGGCCTTGGGCAGCGGGGAATCCATGCGGGAGGAAAATCGGTTTTTGAGGATACATCCTGCGGGACCCGGCGGCAAAGGCTGTCATAAAATCTCAAAAACGAGAATTCTCATCCATGGAGGCACGGCGTTTGCTTGTCATTACCGGCATGTTTGCGCCCACGCGCCTCTGGAAATCTCGTCCGCTTCGCCCCGGATGGAAGCGTCGCGCCCAGCTCGGTCTGACGCTGGTGGAGATCATGATCTCGCTCGGTATCCTGGTCACCACTTCCGTCGGCGGCGTGTCGGCGTTCATTTTGCTCAACCG
>CALMVM010000534.1:0-380 GCA_937873255.1 uncultured Verrucomicrobiota bacterium
GGGGCGGGGGTATTTTCCCGGGGCGTTCGTGCTCGGCGTGGGGATGATCTTTTGCGCCGTGCGGATGCAACTGGCCCCCGGCCGCCGGTACGCGCGGCAACTCTTTTTCGCCTCGATCATCTACCTGCCGCTGCTGTTAGCGCTGTTGGCGCTAGGGAAGATCGTGCCCGCTCAGTGAGCAGCGCGAAGTCTGCTTGTGTGAAAGCCGGACAGATTCTATGTAACTGCGGTCATGCATAACGAATTCACCGCACTTATCGAGCCTGACGGCGAATGGTATATGGCGTCCTGTCTCGAAGTGCCGGAAGCCAACGGACAAGGCCGTACGCCCGAAGAGGCCAAACAAGACCTGATCGCGGCCATTGCGCTGGTGTTGGAAG
>CALMVM010000534.1:390-8180 GCA_937873255.1 uncultured Verrucomicrobiota bacterium
TGCACTTAGCGATGCGAACGCGAACTCGGTGCGCGAGATCATTACCGTGGAAGCGTGAAGCGCCTTGATTTACTGCGGCATCTTCAGTTGCACAATTGCGTGCTGAAACGCGAGGGCGGCAGTCACTCAATCTGGTATCATCCCCCAACCAAACAAATCCAAGCCGTTCCACGCCACAACGAGATTGGCATAGGATTGGCGCGAAAAATCTGCCGCAAACTATCCATCCCGCTTCCGTAGATGAACCCTCTCCCGCCCGCCACCCGACGCGCCAACCGCTGGCTGTTTGCCGCGCTGATCGTCTTCGCGCTCGCGCTGGCGGTGGCGTGTTTTCTGTGGATGCGCGGGGTCGTGCGCGCCAACGGCGGCATCGTGGACCCGCAACCGCGCCGGACCTCCTTCCAACGCGAACCGCTCCCGCCCGCCGATTTTGTTTTGCGAACCGCCCCGCCTTGCCTTACCTGATTGCTGACCACACCACTCTTCTATGAGCGCCGCCGTCAATCCTCACCACACCAACCTCGACGACACGCCCAAGGTCGATCTCGCCAAGTTCGGCATGATCACCTTCCTGGCGTCGGAGGCGATGCTCTTCGCCGGGCTCATCAGCGCCTATGTAATCCTCTGGATCAGCCGCGGCGACGCCTATCAGCCCGAATGGCTGCACTCCGGCGAGGAATACGGCCAACATCCGTTTACCTGGCCGCTGCTGTTGACGGGCATCAACACCGTTTTCCTGCTTACGAGCAGCGCGACGCTGTGGATGGGTGAAAAGGCGGTGGTCGCGGCCAAGCCGATCACCGGCTGGCTGGCGCTCACGACGCTCCTCGGCGCGATCTTCGTCGGCGTCCAATGCTACGAGTGGACGCACCTGTTCCACGAGCACATCTGGTTCAACACCGGGGCGACCTACACGTCGAGTTTCTTTACCCTGACCGGGTTCCACGGTCTGCACGTTTCCATCGGGGTCATTTTCCTCGGGATCACGACGCTCATGGCGGCGGCGGGGAAGTTCACGCCGCACCGGCATTCGTTCATGACGTGCGTGTCGTTGTACTGGCATTTCGTGGATGTCGTGTGGATTTTCCTGTTTTTCATCATGTACATCCTGCCGTTCTTCATCCATCCGGCGGGCAAACCTTGATGCTTCCCGCTCCGCCCACCGCCGGGGAGTTACCGCCCGCCGCGCCGGTCAACCGGACCTTGCAGTGGACGGTGTGGAGCGCGCTGGGGCTGATCGTGCTGGGGCTGCTGGCGGGGTTGGTACGTCAACAGTGGCGCGCGGCGGAACGGCACGGCGGCGGCGCGGCGCTGGATCATTTCAACCGCGTGCCGGATTTCAGCCTGACCGAGCGCAGCGGACAGCCGTTCGGCTCGTCGGAGTTGAAGGGCAAGGTGTGGCTGGCGAGCTTCTTTTTTACCGCCTGCCCCGGCCCATGCCTGCGGATGAACGACCGCTTGCAAGAAATCCAGCACGCGCTCGACCACGACAAACACGGCGACGTGCGGATCGTGTCGTTCTCCATCGCGCCGGAGATGGACACGCCGGAAGTGTTGCGCAAATACGCCGAGCGTTTCCACGCGTCGCCGAGCCAGTGGCTGTTCCTGACGGGCGACCGTACGAGGATTTACGATCTGGCACACGAGGTTTTCACGCTTGCGGTCAAGAAGGTGGACGACCCGGCGGACCCGAACGCCTACGTCCATAGCACGCGCATCGCGCTGGTGGACCGCGAGGGCATCGTGCGCGGTTCCTTCGACGCGACCAACCCCGACGGCACGCCCAACGACGAGGTTATCCAGCAGGTGCTCACGGGTGTGGGCGAGCTTTTGCGCGAAGCGCCCGATGCGAAATGATGCTCCGCGCTTGAACCTCCGCCGTCCCGGTGCAAATTGAAGGAAGCCATCTGATGAAAACCCTTGCCACCTCTCGAACCACACGCCGCGCCGCCTGGGCGTTGGGCGCGGTGCTGATCTTCGCGCACAACGCCGCGCAGGCGTGCCCGGGGTGCAAACAGAACATGACCCCCGGGGCCGGCGGCAGCGCGCCGTCGCTCAGTGGGGCGAGCATCGGCTTCGGATTGAGCATCTTCTTTATGATCTTCATGATCGCGGCGCTGCTCGGCGGCCTGTGCTACATGACGTATCGCTCGTGCCGCGTGCTGGCCGCGCGGGAGCGGGCTTTGTCGGAAGCGGAGGAAGGAATGCCATCCGACCGCGCCGGGACGTTGCAGCCGCAATCGGCCTGAGCTGGGGACGGCGATTGCGCCCATGGCTGCACCCGATCTGACCGTCCCCCGGCCCGACCTGCCGGAGGCGCGCGGAGCCATCGCGGGAATCGTGGCGTTGAGCGTCGCGGCCAGCGGGTTTCTTTTCTGGCTGCTGTATTTCCGGCAGGCCCCGCCGCAATTCGCGCAAAGCCTGACCTTCCTGCCCGCGCTCAATGCCGTGTTCAACGGGCTGAGCGCCACCGCGCTTTCGCTCGGATTTTATTTCATCCTGCGCCGGCGGGTCGTGGCGCATCAGCGCAGCATGATGGCGGCGTTCGTGTTCTCGACGCTTTTTTTGCTGAGCTACATTCTGCACCACGCGTTGCATGGAGACGTGCGGTTCCCGGCCGACGCGGGCGGGGTGCGGATCGCGTATTTGATCCTTCTCGCCAGCCATGTGCTGTTGTCGGTGGTCGCGCTGCCGATGGTGCTGACGACGTTTTTCCTGTCGCTCAGCGGGCGGTTCGCGGCGCACCGACGGCTGGCGCGTTACACGTTCCCGGTGTGGCTGTACGTCTCGGTGACAGGCGTGGTCGTCTACGCGATGCTCGCGGCGTACGCGCACGCGGGCTGATCGGGCGCGACGCGGTTTTGCGCTTTGCGCGGCGGGGGTTTCCTTGTCATGGTGCGGGGAATGAAGATCGTGGTTCTCGACGGTTACACGCTCAACCCCGGCGACCTGAACTGGAGCCCCCTGCTCGACCTCGGCGACCACCCCGAAATCTACGAGCGCACCGCCGCGCAAGACACGGTTTCGCGCGCCGCCGAAGCCGAGATCGTCCTGATCAACAAGGTGATCCTCGACCGCGACACGCTCGCGCAGCTACCCAAGCTGCGTTACGTCGGCATCCTGGCGACGGGGACCAACGTCGTCGATCTGGAAGCCGCGCGCGAACGGGGCGTCGTCGTCACCAACGTGCCGGCGTACAGCACGGCGTCGGTCGTGCAGTTGACCCTCGCGCTTTTGCTGGAACTGACCCAACGCGTCGGCCACCACGCCAACAGCGTGCGGCAGGGCAACTGGGTCAAGAGCAAGGATTTCGCCTATTGGGATTTCCCGTTGGTCGAGCTGGAGGGCATGACGTTGGGCCTGGTCGGCTTCGGGGCGATTGCGCAGGGCGTCGCGCGCGTGGCGCAGGCGCTCGGCATGACCGTGATCGCCACCCGGCGCGGCGCACGCCCGCCGGAGGTACCTGGGGTGCGCATGGTGGACCTCGACGCCGTTTTCCGCGAGAGCGATGTGCTCAGCGTGCATTGCCCGTTGACGCCGGAAACCCGGGGGCTCGTCAACGCCGCGCGGTTGGGATCGATGAAGCCGAGCGCCTACGTGCTCAACACCAGCCGTGGCCCGGTGGTCAACGAGACCGACCTCGCCGAGGCGCTCAACACCGGCAAGATCGCCGGCGCGGGGCTCGACGTGCTTTCGACCGAGCCGCCGGCGGCGGATAACCCGCTGCTGACGGCAAAGAATTGTTTCATCACCCCGCACATCGCTTGGGCGACGAAGGCGGCGCGGGGTCGGCTGCTGGCGACCGTGGTGGCGAATATCCGTGCGTTCCTCGACGGCCGTCCGCAGAACGTGGTGTCGTGACGGAGTTGGCCGATGGAAGATCTACTCAAGTGGATTGAGTGGATCGAGTGGACCGTACCAAACGATGCGCTCGGAGGTGAATCGTGCGACTTCGGATTTGTCTTTGTTGCTGCGAAAGATCACCGAACCGCCGGTGAGGGTGTAGCGTTCAAAGTTGCCCTCGCGCTGGTGAGTGACGTTCCCTGCAAACAGCTCGGAATGATAAGGCGAGCCTGGGGCGGCAAGGCCATCGAACGACGAGATCAACGTATCCCCAACGTAGGCATAGTACCTTCCACGCTTCGGAATAAAGTCCTTATCTTGGGCAAAGATTTTTGAACCGCCGATCAGCCATACAGCCAAGATCGCCACCCTCAAAATCTTGTTGTTCATAATTGCTGTCTGCGCTTGGAGTTAATGATGCCCTACCTCGCGGTCGCGGGCGAGGAGGTCTTCTCGCGGCGGGTTGAAGGTGTCCAGCACCACCGCGTCCTCCGGGGCTTCCGCCGCGTGTGGGACGTTCGACGCGAGGTAAAACGAATCGCCCGCCGCCAGTTCGTGCGTTTCGCTGCCAGCGTGCAGGATCAGCCGCAGACGACCGCTGATGACATGCGTTACTTGCTCATGCGGGTGCCGGTGTTCGGGCAACGTCGCGCGGGCCGCGAACGTGACGACCATCTGCATCATCCCTTGACCGCTGGCCTGCGTGCGCCGGCGCACGCCGGGAGTCATCTCGATCCAGGGACGGGAGGAAGCGATTTGGTCAGACATAAAAGTTTTCAGACGATGCTCGACACCACACCGCCGTCCGCGCGCACGGCGGCTCCGGTGATCGCCGATGCCAACGGACTGCACACGAATGCGACCACGTCGGCGATTTCCTCCACGGTCTCGAACCTCTTGAGCAACGACGAGGGCCGCGCGTGCTCGAAGAAATCGGTTTCCATCTGCTCCGGGGTGATCCCGCGTTCGCGCGCCATTTGCTCGACGAACGTCCCCACTCCCTCGGATTTCGTCGGGCCGGGCAACACGCTGTTGACCGTCACGCCCGTGCCCCTGGCGGTCTGCGCGAGGCCGCGCGACAGGGCGAGTTGCGCGGTTTTGGTCAGGCCGTAGTGGATCATCTCCGTCGGCGTGTTGACCCCCGATTCGCTGGAAATGAACACGATCCGCCCCCAACCGGCGGCGGTCATCTTAGGCAGGTAGAACCGACTCAGGCGCACGCCGCTGAGCACGTTGACCTCGAAGAACCGCGTCCAGTCCTCGTCGGGAATGTCCGCGAACGCCTTGGGCTCGAAAATACCGAGGTTGTTGACGAGGATATCGACGGTCGGAAGTTCGCCGGTGAGCGTCTGGACGCCGGCCGCCGTGCCGAGGTCGGCGGCGATGCCCGTCACACGGTCGCCGTTGATGCCGAGGTCTTTCTTCAGGCGTTCGACGGCGTCCGTCACGCGGGCAGCCGTGCGGCCGTTGAGGATGACGTGAGCGCCCTCGCGCGCCAGGGCGGTAGCGATGGCGAAACCGATGCCGGCGGTCGAACCGCTGACGAGCGCCTTTTTGCCGGAGAGTTGCAGGTCCATGATTTGAGAACGTTCAGTGGTTATCCATCACCCGGTCGTAGAAGAGATCGCCGGCGATGTTCTCGGCGGCGACGAGCAGGCTGCCGTCGTATTCGCTGGCGTAATGGGCCACGGCCTTGGTGTCGCTGCGGTGGTAGAAACGGTTGGCTTCGGTGTTTTGCTTGCCCGGTTCCCAGGTCGCGGAGCCGGCGTTGGCGGCCAACAGCAGATTGGCATCCTGGGCCGTCAAGAGGCCGTCCACGCGGGTGTATTCGAGCAGGATGGCGATGTTGGCGTGGAAGACCACGCGGATGACGAGGCCGTTGCGGCTGTAAAGGTCGCCGTCGATCACCGTGCCGCCTTCGAGGATCTGATGACGCCGCACGCGCGCGTTGTGCCGGAGCACCGGACCGTAGAGCGCGGCGATCTGCTGCGGGGTGGAACCGAGCGGGGTCTTCGGTTCGGACGGTTTGTCTTCCGCGTACGAGGACCGTCCGGCCGTCACGAAAAGCAAACCGACGACTGCCACGCGAAGCAAAAACGAACGCAGGGACAAGAACATCATGAGGATCGGAGACCGTCCCGACCCTCCGATAAACCGGCGGCGGTTGCAAACGCGGCGACGGCCGTGGCGACCTCAAGCTGGCCCGTCGTCGCCAATCGCCTCGGCCGGGCAGCGGTCGCGGGCGTCCTCGGCATCACGCAATTCTTCTGGACCCACCGGCTGCCGCCTCACCGAAGATCGCCGAGGCATCGTTGCCACACAGGCCGCAATCGATGCATTGACTGGCCACGTACCAAAGGCCGGGGACATTGTCGCTGAAGCTATTCTTTGGATTTGCCATAGACGGCGACAATATCGGCCTTCACGCGTTGCGTGAAATTCATTGGTCGAATATATTCATGCAATCAATGCATGATTCTATCGGTCCAATTCCGTTCGACACGTACGAGTTGCATCTGTTCCGCTTGGTGGCACGTTCCGGCAGCTTTACCCGCGCCGCGACGTTGGCCGGTCTGACGCAGAGCGCCGTCACGCGTCAGATCCAAGGCATGGAAGCGCGGCTGGGCGTCGCGCTTTTCGAGCGCACCACCCGGCGGGTGGAAATCACCGCCGCAGGCCGGTTTCTGCTCGAACAATCCGCGCGCATCCTCGGCGAGATGAACCACTCCGCCCGCCGTCTGCGCGAGGAGTTTGCCAACGCTCCGAAAACCGTCAGCGTCGGGGTTTCGCGTACGGTCGGGCTGGCTTACCTGCCGGGTTTTTTCGTGGATTATCAACGCCGGTTTCCGCACGTGCGGCTTCAGGTCAGCCACCAGTCCAGCCCCGAACTCCTCGCCGTCCTCGACGCGCGCGAGATCGACGTGGCGCTGCTCTGCCCGCCCGACCGATTGGCGGGAGATTTCGAGGCGGCCCATCGGTTCGCCGACGACTTCGTGTTGATCGTCCCGGCCAACCGCGCGCTTCCGGCCAACCCGCCGACGGACCTGTCCGCGCTGGCCGACTGGCTCGGTACCGATCAACGCTGGCTGTTGCCCGACGCGCGCACGAACACCGGCCGGCGTCTGCGCGCGTGGATGGACAGCCAGGGCCTGCGCGTCCGGTCCGCGATGGAACTGGACAGCTTCGACCTCATCGTCAACCTGGTGGGCCTCGGTATGGGCGTGGCGCTGGTGCCGCACCGGGTCCTGCCGCTCTACCTGCGCCAACGACGGGTTCGGCGCGTGCCGATCCAGCCGCGTTTCAGCCGCGAACTCGTTGTCCTCGTCCGCCGCGAATTGCCTCTGCGCGAGCCCGTGCGGCAGTTCGTGGAAAGCGTGCTGTTCTAGACGCTCAGACGGTTTCCTTGTGCTTCGCGCCGCCGGGCAGGAACACCGCCGAATCGTAGTACGTGCGGAACTTGTGGACCTTCGCGCCGTCGTGCTCGATGACGCTCGTGCCCCGGTAGTTGAACGGCTGGCCGCTGGCGGCCATCACGCCCTCGCTCACCCATTCGAGCACGGCGTCCTTGTCCGTTGAGATCGTGTGGTGGAACGTCGAGCGGATTTTTTCGAACGCCGCGAGGTAGTTCGTCCAGAACTTGCGCGCGCCCTCGGTGCCCTTCATCGGCTCGGTGAGGGCGAGGTTGAGCAGTTCCGCGTCGTCGGCGAACAGCGCCACGAGTGCCTCCGGGTCACGGGATTGTTCGATCTGCTGGAGCGTGCTCTGGAAGGTTTCGGCGAGGTTGGACATAAGCGTGGAGGAGTTGGAAACGCACCGCGCGGCGGGGCCGGGCGGCTCGAAAACGGATACGAACCAATACGCGTCCCGGGCGCAACGCGGTCGGGAGGGGGTGGGTACATTCCCGCTTGTTTGTTCGCGGGGATGGAAGAGTATGTTCGCCCAATGCC
>CALMVM010000535.1:0-3910 GCA_937873255.1 uncultured Verrucomicrobiota bacterium
ATCGAGCAACCACACACGCTCGCCGTTCGACCGCAACGGCGGGGCGCATTTGGCCGGTGCGCCCAGGCGCTCGACATCCTCGTCGGTGAGCGTCAGGTAATGTGGACACGTCTCGCAGGTCACGTCCACGCCGTCGCGCGCCGCCTGCGCGATGAGCAACACGCCTTCGGCGCTACTGACGTGGACGACGTGCAACGCGCAGCCGGTGGCTCCCGCCAACTCAAGTGCCAGCCGGATCGCCTCGGTTTCCACCGAGATCGGACGCGACGCGAGGTAATCGCGCACCGTCGAACCGCGCGCGTATTCCGGATGGTCGATCTCGGCGTGGACGGCGACAAGCATCCGCAGCTTCGCAGCCCGCGTCATGCCGGCTTCCAGCGTGCGCGGGTCGGCCTTCGGAAAATCGTCGATGCCGCTGCCGGACATGAACGCCTTCAGCCCGATCACGCCGCAGTCACGCAAAGCTTCGATCTCATCGAGTTTTCCCGGCACGAGCCCGCCCCACAACGCGAAATCGACGTGCGACTTCTCTTGTGCCAAGTCGTGCTTGGCACGGAACGCCGCCGCGTCGATCACGGGCGGCGTGGAGTTCAGCGGCATGTCGAAAAACGTCGTCGTGCCGCCCACCGCGCACGCGCGCGATCCGGTGGAAATACCCTCCCAATCCTCGCGCCCGGGTTCGTTGAAATGAACATGTGCGTCGATGGCTCCCGGCAATACGAGCAAGCCGCGCGCGTCGATGGACTCGCGCGCCGAACCCGTCTCGCCCACCCCGACGATGCGCCCCTGCGAAACCGCGAGGTCCGGCACGTTAAGCGCGCCGCGGATCATCAGGTCGAAACCAGGCATGATGCTCAGAAGGATTCGTGCGCCAAGCGCAATACAAAATCGCGCAACGCCGTGATGGCTTTGGCGACATCACCCGTTTTCACGGATTCGTCGGGATGATGGCTGACACCACCCTTGCAGCGCACGAACAGCATTGCCGCCGGGCACACCGCTGCGAGCGCCGCCGCATCGTGCCCCGCTCCGCTCGGCAAAGACGGCACCTCCGCTTGATGTCCGCTCGCGGCATCATGCAGGAGCCTGGTCAACTTCGGGTCGCACGCCACGCGGCCGGTGTCCTGCACGACCGTCCAGCGCAGGACGACGTTTCGCCGGGCGGCGACAGCCTCGGCCTGACGCCGCAGTTTCTCGACGACGGCGCGGCGTTTCGCGTCGTCGAAATCGCGCACGTCCAGGCTGTGCGTGACATGACCGGGAATCACGTTGCCAGCCCCCGGCCGCGCGTCGATCTGGCCGACCGTGGCCGTCACGCCGATCTTTTCCACCGCCAGGATGAACTCCGCCGCCGCGCACAGCGCATCCCGGCGGCCTTTCATCGGGGTCGTGCCCGCGTGCCCGGCGCGACCGATGAACTCTACCCGCACGCGGGTTTGTCCTGAAATCCCGCTGACCACCCCGAGCGCGAGATTGCGAGATTCGAGAACGGGCCCTTGTTCGATGTGGACCTCCGCGTAGGCCAGCAGTTCGCCGCGTTTGCGCCGGGCGCGTTCGATGTCTTTTTCTTCGATGCGAGCCAAGGCACGTTTCGTCAACGTGCCCGCGAGCGCGCCGCTGCCGAGGTAGGTCGATTGATAGCGCACGCCCTCCTCGTCGGAGAAGCCGACCACTTCGATATCGAACGGCAGTTGCGCGCCTGCCTCGCGCAACGCCGTCACCGCCGCGAGCGCCGTCAGCACGCCGAGCGGACCGTCGTATTTGCCGGCGTCGCGCACGGTGTCGAGGTGCGAGCCGAGCAGGAGCGTTTTCGCGCGGGGATTGCCCGCGCAGGGCCAACGGCCGAGCAGGTTGAACGCGGCGTCCTCGCGCACTTCGAGGCCGGCGTCGCGCATCCAGCCGCCGACGAGGGCGTTCGCGCGGGCCATGGCGGGCGAACGGAACGTGCGCGTCAGCCGGTCCGGTTCGTCGCTGACGCGGCCGAGTTCGTCGCAACGCCGCATCAACTCCCGCGATAGGTGCTGTAGGCCCATGGGGTGCAAAGCAGGGGAATGTGATAATTCGCGGAGGCGTCGGCGACCCGGAAGCGGATCGGCACGCGGTCGAGGAACGTTCTTTCCCCGAAATAATCGCCGACGTGGAAGGTGAGTTCGTATTCGCCCGGCGTCAACGCCGCGTCCGCAAGCAACGGCGCGTCCGTGCGGCCGTCGGCGTTGGTGACGACGGTTTTCAGGAGGGTGTTCGTGCCGGTCGAGCGCAATTCGATCTTCAACCCGGCGGCGGGTCGGCCGCGCGAAAGATCGAGGACGTGGGTGCTGAGCTTGCCCATGGCGTTTAATCAACGATCAGATCGTCCAGCCGCAGCCGCGCGATCTTGTAAATCTCGCCCAATGCGGTCGCTCGCTCCTGCGTCTCGGTGTTTTTCAGACGAAAGGGAAACGCCGCGAGGATCGCGTCCTTCTTGTTCAGACGCGCGCAGATCACGAATGGAAACCCAAACCGCGCCTTGTACTCGGCGTTGTATTTTTCAAAGAGCGCCACTTCTTCCGGCGCGAGGTCAGTCAATCCAGCGGCGGTCTGTTCTCCTTGCGACTCGACGGTGAGCACGGCGCGGCCGACGAGGTCTGGGTGCGCGCGAATGAGGACGAGCTGTTGTTTTTCCGAAGCCTCGCGCACGGCGGCGCACATCGCTTCCCACAACGCCGCCACGCTACGGAATGGCCGCTGTTCCGCCACCGCCTCCGCGATCCACGGCGAACCTTCGAACACCGGACCCACCACACGCACGAACTCCGCGCGCCCGGCGGCGTTGACGGTGGACAGATCGGTGGACGGCATCGAATATTTCCCTCGGGTTCCCTTCCCGGGGAAGGCATACTATCGGGCAGGGCATCCGGCAATCATAAATCCATGGGCGCAAAACTGGTCGATCACCAATACGGCAAATCGCGCGTGCGCGTGCTCAAAGTCCTGCGCGACGGCGCGACGCACACCCTCAAGGAACTCGACGTGTCGGTGCGCCTGAGCGGCGATTTCGAATCGTCGTACACTTCCGGCGACAACTCGAAAGTCGTCCTCACCGACACGATGAAAAACACCGTCAACGTGCTGGCGAAGGACGCGCTTGGCGAGGAAACGGAGCGGTTTGCCATCGTGCTGGCGCGGCATTTTTTGGAAAAATACGCCCAGGTGCAGCGCGTCACGATCAAAACGTGGGAACGCCTCTGGGATCGGCTCGAAATCGACGGTACCCCGCATCCGCACAGTTTCACGCACGTGCAGGGCGCGCGGCCGACCGTGCAGGTCGCGGCGTCCGCCGGATCGCTGATGGTTCAATCCGGCATTGAGGATTTGCTGCTCCTCAAGTCGACCGCGTCCAGCTTCAAGGATTATCCGAAGGACGAATTCACCACGCTGCCCGAAACCGACGACCGCGTCTTCGCCACGTCGCTGGCCGCCGGTTGGACGTGGAGCAGAGAACCGGCAGGCTACCGCGCGGGCAACAAAACGATCCTCGACGCGCTGGTCCGGCCGTTCGCGCTCAACCACAGCCCGAGCGTGCAGACCACGCTTTTCCAGATGGGCGAAGCGGCCCTCGCCGCGTGCGCGCAGATCGACCGCGTCCATCTGGCGATGCCGAACAAACACTATCCTCCCATCGATTTGTCGCGCTTCGGACGCGAAAACCGCCACGAGATTTTCCTGCCCACCGACGAGCCGCACGGCCAGATCGAAGCGACCCTGACCCGCGCATGACCCAGGACGAATTGTTGCGCGAACTGCTCGACGCGCGGGCACGGCGGGAACGTTGCGCGCTCGTCACGCTCGCGGCGGCGCTAGGATCCACCCCGCCCCACACGGGTACGAAGATGCTCCTCTACTCCGATATTCGCATCGCCCGCACGGTCCG
>CALMVM010000535.1:3920-4759 GCA_937873255.1 uncultured Verrucomicrobiota bacterium
GCGCGGGGCATTGCGGATTGGCGATTGCGCGGCTGGCGCTGGGTTGCGGTTGGCACGTCACGATTCTCGATGACCGCGAGGATGTCCCCGGTGAAATCCCCGCCGGGGCGGCGATGGTAAAGGACGCCGCTCCCGCTGAATGGATCGCCGCGCACCCCTGGCAAAAGGACGAGGCGTTGGTGCTGGTCAGCCGTAGTTTTCCCATTGACCGCGACTGCCTGCTGGCGGCGATCCGCCGGGGCGGGATGGGTTATCTCGGAATGATGGGCAGCCGACGCAAGGTGCGGATGGCGTTTGAAGAGGTCCGAGTGGCGGGCGTTCCGGAGGAACGGCTGGCCGATGTGTACGCCCCGCTCGGGTTGGACATCCACGCCGAGAGCCCAGCGGAAATCGCGGTCAGCGTGATGGCGCAGATTTTCCAAGTGATGCGCGGAGCGAACGGCGGGCACCTGCGCGGCCGTTGAACGCGCTCCCACCGAGCCGCAGCGTCTGCGGAAACACCCTACCCCGCCGCCGACTCGAAGAGCGGCACGATCCGCATCTCCGGCACGAGCACCAGCCCCTTGTCGGTCAGGCGGATGGCCGGGATCACGGAGAGCGGGATCAGGTTGAACCCCATGAAGGGCAAGGTGCAGCCGACCTCGTTCCACGCGCGCTTGAGCGCGGCGACCTCGTCGGCCACCACCGTCGCGCGTTTGTCGGAAAGCAACCCGGCGATGGGCAAATCGACCATCGCCAGCAGTTTCCCACCGCGCACGACGCACACGCCGCCTTGGCTGGTTTGCAACGCCGCGACGGCCACGCGCATGTCGGCCTCGTTCGTACCGGCGACCAGGAGG
>CALMVM010000535.1:4769-6438 GCA_937873255.1 uncultured Verrucomicrobiota bacterium
GTGGGTTGGGCGTTGGGTTGCACGGGCCCGGTGGCAACGGCGGGAACCTGGGCAAACCCTCGGGGGGTTTGCAGCGGACCGTGCGATACGCGTTGGCCGGGTATCGATAGCGCCAGCCGAGCGCCTCGTCGAGCAGCGGGGTGATCTTACGATACTCGACGACCAGCTGGCCGCCGTACCAGGTGCTCTGCGGTTCGAGGGCGTCGTTGAGCAAGACCAAATCCGCCCGCCGCCCGCCGCCCAGGCCGCCAAATTCTCCGTCCAGCCCGTAGCGCGTCGCCGGGTGCAGCGAACCGAGACTCCACGCCCGCGCGGGCGGCAGACCGGCCTTGAGCGCCTGCCGCGTCACCCAGTCCAACCCGAAAGTGAACACGTCATCCGCGTCCCGGTCGTCCGTGCAGACGCAAATGCGCTTCGTGTTCGCGCCGAGTTCCGTCACGGTTTTGATCGCCTCGGGCAACGAATGCCACGGCGTCGTCGGCGGGCCGCCGCGCAGGAAAATCCAGATACCCGCCTCGACGAAATCATCCGCGATGTCGCGGTCGATGGCTTCGTGCGTGTCCGTGATCCCGCTGGCCGCGTACGCCGCGACGAATTCGCGTCCGTAGATGTGTCCGCACACCGGTCGGCCGCGCGTGAGCGCGGCGGCGAGGATCGCGTGGCTGCGTTCGTCGCCCGCGCACACCTGCACGAAATCCATCTTCTCGCCGAGCGCGAGGGCTTCGGGCCAGCGGTCGAAAAGCGCGCCGATCTTGTCGGCGGTCAGGTCGCCGCCGGCAGTTTCGAGTTCGGGCGTGGTGGCGGGGACGGTGCTGGGGACCGTCAGGTAGACCGAGAGCGGAGCCTGACGGGCGTCTTCGAGCATCATCTCGATGCCGGCGACATCGAGCACGTTGCCGATCTCGTGACTGTCGCAAAAAACGGTCGTCGTGCCGTTCAGGAGGGCCCCTTCCGCATACGCGCAGGCGGTCATCATGCTGCTCTCGATGTGGACGTGCGGATCGACCAACCCCGGCGCGATGATGCCCCCACGCGCATCGTAAATTATCGTCCCCGAGGCGCGGGGGAATGCGCCGGCCGGCTTGACCGCCGCGATCCGGCCGCGGTGAATCCAGAGTTCGCGCCCCTCGTGGATGCGTTCCGAGTAGGTCGAAAGCACGCGCGCGCCGGTGATGACCAGTTCCGGCACGAGTCGGCCGGAGGCGACAGCAGCCAATTCGCGGGTGAGTTCGGCCAGCGGCGGGACGGAAAAACGGGTTAGAGGCATGAGTACGGTGTCAATAGAGAGCCTTATCCGGATTGGCGATCCATTCCTGCATGACGGGCCACGCCTCGTCGCGCAGGAGCGGTTCCGTGGGCACGGAACGCTCCGGCGGGGGCTTGGCGATTTCCTGATAAAACCGGGCGTCGTCGAAGCCGGCGGCAGCGGCGTCGGCGCTGGAGCAGGCGAAATACACCCGATCCAGCCGCGCCCAGTAGATCGCCGCCAGACACATCGGGCACGGTTCGCAACTCGTGTAGATCTAGCAACACGCCATATAATTAAAAAAAAACATCCGTGCCGCCGCGCGGATCGCCACGATCTCGGCGTGGGCGGTCGGATCAAGTGAGGACAGGACCTGGTTGCACCCGCGCGCGACGATCCCTTCGCCGCGCACGATCACCGCGC
>CALMVM010000536.1:0-2635 GCA_937873255.1 uncultured Verrucomicrobiota bacterium
GCAAGCTGCAAGCCGGCGCGCCCCTCCTGCGCAAGACCCCCGGCAGCACGAAGGACTACCTCTTCATCGACGACCTCGCGGCGGCGATCCTGGCCGTGGTCGAGCACCGCTTGGCCGGCCCCGTCAACCTCGGCACCGGCCGGGGCGTGGCCGTGCGCGAGATCGCCCGCACCCTCGGCCGGCTGCTGGGCAGGGAAGAACTCGTCGCGGAGGCCGACCCGCCCGCGCCCGACCCGCTGCATTACGTCGTGGCTGACGCGGCCCGGCTCACCGCTGAAACCGGCTGGCAACCGGCGTGGACGCTCGACGCCGGGCTGCGCGCCGTCGTCGATTCCCTCCCGGCCGTCGGGGAAAACCACTAGCCAATCCCCGGGCGTGCTGGCATCTTGCGGCCCGCGCCCGCCATGTCCGAATCCGTCATCCAGGTCGATCACCTCGCCAAGCGTTACGTCCTGGGCGGATCGCGGGGCGGCGGGAAGGGTTACCGGACGTTGCGCGAGAGCCTCGTGAACAGCCTGCGTGCCCCGCTGGCACGCTGGCGGCAGCGCGCGAAGAACGGCCACGCAACGAACGGCGCGGAACAGGAGTTCTGGGCGTTGAAGGACGTTTCCTTTCAGGTCCAGCCCGGGGAGGCTGTCGGCATCATCGGGCGCAACGGCGCGGGCAAATCGACGTTGTTGAAGGTGCTCAGCCGCATCACCGAGCCGACCGGCGGCCGGATCGCCATCCGCGGCCGGGTCGCCAGTTTATTGGAGGTCGGCACGGGTTTTCACCCGGAGTTGACCGGCCGCGAGAACATTTTCCTTAACGGCGCGATCCTGGGCATGAGCCGCGTCGAGATCAAAGCGAAGTTCGACGAGATCGTGGCGTTCGCGGAGGTCGAGCGTTTTCTGGACACCCCGGTCAAGCGTTACAGCTCGGGCATGTACGTGCGGCTGGCCTTCGCGGTGGCGGCGCACCTGGAGCCGGAAATCCTCATCGTGGACGAGGTGCTGGCCGTGGGCGACGCCGAGTTTCAGAAGAAATGCTTGGGCAAGATGAAAAACATCAGCAAGCTGGGCGGGCGCACGGTGCTTTTTGTCAGCCACCAGATGAACGCGGTTGAGCAAATGTGTTCGCGGGTCTTTCTGCTAGACGCCGGACGGTTGCAAACCGACACGACCGACGTGCGGGCCGCGATTGGCAAATATCTCGCTGTCGAGGACGGGGCGGACCACTCGCTCCGCGCCCGCTGGACGAACAGCGGCACCCAGTTCGCAAATCCCTGGTTCCGCCCCGAACGCATCTTCGTTGCCGACGAGGCGGGGGAACCTTTGACGACGCCCCTGCCCAACGACTCCGCCATGTGGCTGCAAATCGAGGCGGAAATTTCCGAACTCGACCCGTCGCTGACGGTTGGCTACGCCATTTACTCGGAGAACAACGAACTGCTGTACTGGTCCTATCAAACGGATGCCCCCTCCGAACAATGGCCCCCGTTGACCGTCGGCAAGGTCATCTTGCGCGGACTCATCCCGCCGCGTTTTCTCAACGAAGGCATTTATACCATCGAGTTGGTAGGGGGGTTGCACCACCGCGAATGGCTTTTCGAGCCACGTGTGAACGCGCCGAGTATCTTCTTGAACCTGCGCGGCCGGCTGAGCGATTCACCGCTGTGGCTGGAAAAGCGCCCCGGCCTGCTGGCTCCCGTCCTGCCCTGGGTTCGATCCTCATGAAAATTCGCCGATTTTTGCAACGTCTGCGCGATGGGATCGTTGACGACCATCGCCAAGCAAGTTACGCGCAATGCGGCGAGGATTTGATTCTCCAGTTTTTGCTCGGCATTCTCGGGATCGCGCGGCCGACTTATCTGGACATCGGCGCGCATCATCCCACCCGCCTGAGCAATACCTACCTGTTTTACAAAAACGGAAGCCGCGGCGTCTGCATCGAGCCCAACCCGGAACTCCACGCCGCGATCCAGCGAGCGCGTCCGAACGATGTCTGCCTGAACATCGGCATTGGCATCGGGGACGCGCGCCCGCTACGCTTTTACGTCCTGGATGATCCCACCCTGAGCACCTTCTCGCCGGAAACGGTCCGCGAGCAGGCTGCCAAGGGCGTGCGAGTCACGAGGGAAATGGACATCGCCCAGGAGCCCGTCGGCGGCATCATCAACAAATATCTCCACCCTCACCCCAACCTTGTTTCCCTCGACACCGAGGGCTTCGACCTGGCGATTCTCGAGAGCTGGGACTTCGATAAATATCGGCCCGAAGCGTTTTGCGTGGAAACACTCACCAACGTCGGGGAGCGAAAAATCGACGCCATCCTCCAACTCATGACCGCACGCAACTACAAGGTTTTCGCCGACACATACATCAATACGATCTTTGTCGAGGGAACTCGGTGGAAAGCAAGGCAGGATCTTCTGGCGCGGATTTGATCCCGGGAGAGCTGGCCATCCTCAGACCTCCCGACCCGATTTCTCAGACCTATGCTCGGAGATTTGCCCGCGATGATTCGTTTTATCCTCTGGCCGCCGCCCGTCGGCGTGCGCTCGGTCCTGCGCTCGCTGGCGGCGCGCCGGAACTTCTGGCGCGCGTACGAGCGCTATTGCAAGCTCGCGCCCCCGGATGCCCGCCCGCTCCCGAAG
>CALMVM010000536.1:2645-5866 GCA_937873255.1 uncultured Verrucomicrobiota bacterium
CCTGCCTGCACGATGCCACGTCGGAGACGCCCATCGATTTCAGCTACTATTACCAGGACGCGTGGGCGTTCGAGCGCATCGTCGCGGCCCGGCCGGAACAACACATCGATGTCGGCTCGCACCACAAATTCGTCTCGCTCCTGTCCAAGGTCGTGCCGACCACGATGGTCGACCTGCGCCCGTTGCCGGTGACTCTCGATTCGCTGCGGTTCATGACCGGGACGATTCTCGACCTGCCGTTCGCGGACGCCAGCGTGCCGTCGGTTTCCAGCCTGTGCGTGGTCGAGCACATCGGGCTGGGACGCTACGGCGACCCGCTCGACCCGGAGGGCTCGCTCAAGGCGTTCCGCGAACTCAAGCGCATCGTCCGCCCGGGCGGCGACCTTTACGTGTCGGTGCCCGTCGACGACGTCAATCGCATCTACTTCAACGCCCACCGGGCCTTCGCCGAGGACTACCTGCTCACGCTTTTTGCTCCGTTCGAAGTGCGCGAGCGGCGCTACATCTACGGCGCGGAGTTCGGCGACCGGCTCAAGGAGGGGTTTGGCACCGGCTGCTACCATCTGCGCGCTCCTGGCTAGGGACGGACGATGAGCATCCCGCCCCGCCCGCCCGTTCCCGCCGGGGAGGAGACCCTTTTTTCCGTGATCACCGCCGCGTACAACTGCGCGGCGAAGATCGACGCTACCGCCCAATCTGTCCTCACCCAATCCGGGGTGGCGGTGGAATATCTGGTCATCGACGGGGGGTCCACCGACGGCACGCTCGAGCGGCTGCGCTCCTACGGGGAGCGGGTCCGGTGGATCTCGGAGCCGGACGCCGGCATCTACGATGCCATGAACAAGGGCATCCGTCGCGCCCATGGCCGGTTTCTCTACTTCCTCGGCGCGGGTGACCACCTGCGGCCGGACGTTCTCCGGGCGGTGGCGGCTTTGCTCCCGCCGGCGGCCGGCCGGCTGCGGATGGTCTACGGCGACGTGCATTGGCCCGGCCAGAGCGTGGACCCGAACGGCGTTTTTCATGCGGGTCGGCTGGCCCATCAGAACATCTGTCACCAGGCGATCTTCTACGAGCGCGGGATTTTCGATCTGCTCGGGGAATACGACCTGCGCTATCCGACCTGCGCCGATTACGCGTTGAACATCCGCTGCTTCGGCCGGCCGGAGGTCCGGCCCTTCCATCTGGAACTGGTCGTCGCCGATTACGAGGGTGCCGGCGCCTCCACCGCCATCGACCACGTCTTCCGCGCGGACCAACCCGCGCTGGTCCGGCAGTGTCTCGGCTTCGGGGCCGCCCTGCGGACCTTTTATCATTTCTCCGACCGCATGGCGTGGGCGCGCTGGGTAGAGTACCAACTCAAACAGCCCTGGAGGAGGCTGCCGGGACGGCTCTGGCAGCGGCTGCGAGGCCGCCGGCGGGCGGCTTCGCTTTCCCATTCCCACCGACGATGAATGCGCCCGCCATTTCCGTCGCCCTGTGCACCTACAACGGCGCCGCCTACCTGCCCGCGCAACTCGCGAGCATCCGCGAACAGAGCCTGCCGCCCGCCGAGGTCGTCGTCTCGGACGACGGCTCGACCGATGCGACGCTGCTCAATGCCCGCAGGCAGGCGGAGTCCGGCAACCGATCAACCTGGGCGTGGTGCAGAACTTCGCCTCGGCCCTGGCGCTTTGCAGAGGGGATTTCATCGCGTTGTGCGATCAGGACGACGTGTGGCTGCCCGAAAAACTGCGCGTCTGCGCCGACTTTCTGCTGGCCCGCCCGGAGTGCTGGGCCGTCTTCACGGATGCCACCGTGACCGATGAAACCCTGCGGCCATACGACACGGCCCCCGCCCTCTGGCAGCGCGTCGGATTGAACGACCGCCTGCGGGCACGAATCGCCGGCCCTCAGACTTCCCTGCCGCTGCTCAGCGGTTCCAATTATGTGACGGGAGCCACTGTCGTGATCCGACGCGAATTACTGCGCTACCTGCTGCCGATTCCGGCTCCCGGAGCCCTCCCGGCCCTGATGCTCCATGATTACTGGCTGGCCCTGGTGGCTGCGGCGCTGGGGCGGCTGGATTCCCTGGACCGCCGGACGATCCTTGACCGCCAGCACGCCAGGCAACAGGCCGGCTTGATCCGGAAGCCCATTAAGCGTGCTGTGCGTCTGCCGCGCAAGTCGTTCGCGACCGTGGCCGATGACGCCGAAAAACTGCATGCGGCGCTCGCGCCGAGGATGGCTGGACAAGCGGTCCCAGGCGCGTTGGAAGATCTCCGGTCCCGCGCGATCCACTTTCGTCTTCGGGCGGACCTGCCCGCCTCCCCCCTGCGGCGGGCCGGTCCGATCTTCGGGGAATGGCGGCGGGGCGGTTACCGACGCTTCTGTCGACGTCCTCTGGTTTCCGCCGTCCGGGACCTCATTCTCTAAGCCACCATGCGAAATATTGGCTCGGCGTCCGATGCTGTGTGCGTCGCCCATCTGGTCTGGGCTCCGCTGGGGGTGGAACCGTTCCGCCAGTTCGTGTCCTCCTACCGCGTCAACCGGGGCGGCGTCGCGCACCGCCTGCTCGTGGTCTACAACGGATTTGAGCCCGGGGCCGAACGTGGACCTTACCAACGCGAGCTAGCGGGGCTGGCGCACGACGAACTCGTGCTGCCGCGCCCCGTGCAGGACATCGCGGCTTACTTCGCCGCCGCCGCCGCCGCGCCGGAACCCGAGATTTGCTTCCTGAACTCGTACAGCGACCTCCTCGACCCGATGTGGCTGTCCAAGTTGCAGCACGCCCTGCGGACCCCCGGCACCGGGCTCGTGGGCGCAACCGGTTCGTGGGCCAGCATCCGTTCGCTGCGGCAACTGCATTGCGGCGTCGGCGGCGCGTACCACGGCCTGTTCGCCCGCTACGCCCCTGGCGGCCCCCCGCCGCCACGCTTCGGTCCGCTGGCGGAGGGTCTCCGGCGAGGCTGGTGGTGGCTCAGATCCCTGTGGCACTGGCAGCGGACGTGGGCGCGCTTCGACAAGTTTCCCGCTTGGCACCTGCGCACCAACGCCTTTATGCTGCGCCGCGAAACCATGCTGCAAACCGGCCCGCGCGACCTCCGCGACAAGTTCGACGCGTTGACCTACGAGAGCGGCAAGGATTCTCTGACGGCCCGGGTGCTTGCCGCCGGCCAGCGCGTCCTGGTCGTCGGGCGCGATGGCGTCGGCTATGAGCCCGCCCGATGGCCCGAGAGCCGCAC
>CALMVM010000537.1 GCA_937873255.1 uncultured Verrucomicrobiota bacterium
TCGCGGCATTGCTCGTGGGCATCGGCGGGCAACTCGTCGCGCGGAGTTCGCGGCGCAAGGACGAAACGGCGATCGGGGCGCTTTACACACTGGCGTTCGCGGCGGGGATCATCCTCATCAAATACAGCCGTGTGCCGGTGGACCTGACGCATTTTCTTTTCGGCAACATCCTAGGCGTTTCCAACAGCGACCTGTGGATCATCTACGCGGGGGGGTTCGTCTCGGCGGTGAGCCTGGTGAGCTTGCAGCGGGGGTTAATGCTGACTCTGTTCGAGCCGTCGGTCGCGCAGAGCCTGGGCGTGCCGGTGGCGCGGCTCAATTACCTGCTCATCACGTTGATCGTCCTGGCGATGATCGCCAGCCTGCAAGCGGTCGGCGTGGTGCTCTCGGTGGGTCTGCTCGTGCTGCCGGCGGCGACGGTTTACCTGCTCAGCGACAGCTACCGGGCGTTGAGCTGGTACGGCGGTTTGCTGGGGGCGGCAGGGTCGTGCGTGGGGCTGTTGCTCTCGTACTGGACGGATATCCCGAGCGGGCCGGCCATCGTGCTGGTGTTGGGGGTTTGTTTCGTGGCGGCGCTGGTGTTCGGGCCGAAGTACGGCGTGCTCGCGCGTTACCTGCGCCCGCACCATCTGCACGGCGAGTCGCTGGCGCGTTGGGAAAAGGAAACGCCGGGCGAGGAAACCACGCCGGAGGTCTGATTTCCCGGGCGCGAGGCCGGGTGGAAGGAAGGGAGTTGTGACAAAGTAAGAAAAATGTCACTTGTAACTATCGTTTGTCGGGTGATGATCCTTTTCCCGATCAAACTATGAAAACTACCGACAATACCATTCTCATTACCGGCGGTGGCTCCGGCATCGGACGCGGCCTGGCGGAAGCGTTCCACAAACTGGGCAACCAGGTCATCATCTCCGGTCGCACGCAGAAAAACCTCGATGCGACGACCGCCGCCAATCCAGGCATGAAGTCGCTCACCGTGGACATGACAGACGTCGACGGCATCCGGTCGTTCGCCGCACGGGTCGCGGGCGAGTTCCCAGCCCTCAACGTCGTCATCAACAACGCCGGCGTCGCGCGCCCCGAGAACCTGCGCGAGCAACCCGCCGACCTCGCCGACGCGGAAGAGATGGTCACCACCAACGTGCTCGGTCCCATCCGGTTGACGGCCGCGCTGCTGCCGCACTTGCTCCGGCAGCCGCATGCGGCGGTGATCAATGTTTCCAGCGGACTGGCGATGCTGCCGATGGCGGCGGCACCGACCTACAGCGCGACGAAGGCGGCGCTCCATTCCTACACGGAATCCCTGCGTTACCAACTCCAGGGCAGCCCGGTCGCGGTGCTCGAACTGATCCCGCCCTACGTGCAAACCATGCTCGGCGGCGAACGCCAGGCCAACGATCCCCGGGCGATGCCGCTGGACGCGTTCATCAAGGAGGTGATGGACATCCTCCAGTACCAGCCCGACGCCACGGAGATCAACGTCAAGAACGTGTTGCCGTTGCGCTTTGCTGCCAGCGCGGGGCAGGAAAAGTACGAGCAGTTCTTCCAGCAGTTCAATCGGGCGATGTCCGCGCCGGGACATTGACTGGAAGCACCGCGCCGCAGGCGCGTCCAACCAAGGTCCAGATGGCTCTCCGAGCCGTCCGTCGATTGGCTTGGACGCGCAACGAGCGCACGAAACGTCTCGCCGGAAAGTCTACGGACGGCTCGGAGAGCCATCCCTACCATTGGTTTCGACGCCGCTTTGCGGCGGGGGGCGGCTGCAAAATTTTCAGAGCCCCGTGTTCTGCGTCGGCCCTTGGGCGTCCCTCATCTTCGAGGCGGCGTATTCCTTTTCGGCCTCGGGCATCCAGTTGTGAATCTGCTGGATGCGCTGGCCATTGGAAGGATGATCGCTGGCGAACTGCGGCGGCTGTTTGCCGCCGAAATGCTCGTCCATGCGTTTCCAGAATGCCTCCGCTTCGTGCGGATCATATCCCGCGCGCGCCAGATAGAGCAACCCGACGTGGTCGGCCTCTGATTCCTGATCGCGGCTGAACGGCAGGCTCATCCCGTATTTCGCCCCGGTGCCGAGCGCGACCATGACCTGCTGTTGCTGTTGCGGGTCCATGTTGCCCAGGCCGCTGGCCACGCCGGTAAGCGCGGTCTGGGTGAGCTGTTCGCGGAACATGCGTTCGGCCCCGTGGCGGCTGGTGGCGTGGCCCATCTCGTGTCCGAGCACGGTCGCCAGGCCGGCGTCGTTTTGCGTGATGGGCAGGATGCCCGTGTAGACGACGATCTCGCCGCCGGGCAGACAGAACGCGTTGGCCTCGTTGCTGCGGATCACGCTGACGCGCCATTGGTATTGCACCTTGCTGTGCTCCATTGCCGCCGACGCCAGCCGGCGCACGACGCGCGTGACCCCATCGTATTCCGGGCCGCTCTGGATGACGTTGTTCGAGTTTTCCTGGAGCGTCTGCTGGTATGCCTGAAGGCCGAGTTGCTGTTCCTCCTGGTTGCTCATGCCAACCCGGCGGACGGATCCGGTCTCGGGATTCACGAACTTGTCGGCGGACAGGTATTTGAAGGCGACGAATGCCAGCGCGAGGAGGATGGGCAGGATGGCGATGTGTTTCTGTTCCATAGAAATCGGGGGGACGACAAACAATCGGCGCACGCGGGAAAACTGCGCGCGTGGCGGCGGATTCCGACCGTCGCGGACTACAATTCCACCGCCTCGCCCGGCGGCGGGATCACCACTTCCATGCCCGGCTCCAGCGTGGCAAGCGTGCTCTTGAACCACTCCACCGCCCCGGGATCGCCGTGGACGAGGAGCACTTTTTTCGGCTGCAAGCGCCGGATGTAATTAAGAATATCCTCGCGCTGCGAGTGCGCGCTGAAATCGAACACCTCCACCTGCGCGCGGACCTCGACCGGCGGATTTTCCTCGTCGAGTTGCACGGAATCCCCCGGCGCCGCGGCGCGCAGCTTGCCGGCGGGCGACTCGGGGTCCGCGTAGCCGACAAAAAACACGGCGTTGCGCGAATCCCCGAGCATCCTTTGCGCGAATTTGTTGGAAAGCGTGTGCTCGGTCATCATCCCGCTGCTCAGCGCATAGATGCGCCGGGGCTTGATCGGCGACGACGACGCTTCCCGCCCGCTCAACACGTACGGCGAGACCGCGTGCAACAGCGACAACCCCGGCAGCAAACGCGGGGAACTCGACGCGAACCGGTCGTAGACCTCCGTCATCTTCGTGCCCAGCCCGCCGATGTAGATCGGCACGTCGCCGAGCAGGCCCTTTTGCTTCATGCGCAGGAACACCGCGAGCATCTCCTGGGTCTTGCCCAGCGCGAACACCGGGACCAGCACCGCCCCCTCGCGCGCGAAGACTTCCTTCAACCCCCGCGCCAGCCGCGCCTCCTCGTCGGCGCGCGTGACTCCAAGCCTGGCCGGATGGTCGCCGCGCGTGGTCTCGACGACCAACACGTCGATGGGCTCGGCCGGCGGACCGTCCACCCCGGGGAAACTCGCCGCGCGGGAGACGTTCTGGTCAAGGAAATTCACGTCGCCGCTGTAGAACACCCGCTTGCCCTCCGCGCGCAGCAGGATGCCCGTCGAGCCAAGAATGTGCCCGGCGTCGAACAGCTCGAAGCTCACCTCGGCTTCCTCCGGCCGGGCGAGGCGTTCGCCTTCCAGGCTCCAGAGCTGCCGCAACGCGCACGGCTGCCAGACCTGCGCGTACTGGTCGGCCTCGCGGTGGGTGAAAAGCGGCGGCGGCCCGGAAACCCCGCGCCCGTGGGAGCTACCCTGTCCGTTGCCCGCGCCGCCCCCGCCGCCGTGGGGCTTGGACATGACGTTGACGCTGTTGTGCAGCAGCGCCTCGCCGAGCTGGGCGGTCGGTGCGCTCATGAACACCCGCGCGTGCGGTTGGCGGCGCATGAGCACGGGCAGCGAGCCGATGTGGTCGAGGTGGGAATGGGAAACGAGGATGGCGTCGAGCGCGTCGTCGGGGACCAGGCGCAGGTTGGGCGTGGCGTCCTCGCCCTCGTGCTTGGGGTGCATGCCGCAGTCGAGCACCAGCTTCCGGCCGGCGAGTTCGAGGAGGTAGGAGTTCGCCCCGATCTCGGTGTGGCGGGTGAGGTTGGTGAAGCGCATGAAATGACGGCGCGGCAAGCGGCTTGCCGGGACTTGGAGAGGGCGCGATTTCCGAAGGCAAACGTCACCCTGGCCCTGCCCTGTCTGCCCGTAGATAGACGATGCGCCCGCGACAAGCAACGACCAATCCTGCGACGCCCGGCGGTTCAACGGCACGCCTGTCGAGGGGTCGGACGGCATTTTAACACGGAGACACAGAGACACGGAGACCAAAAAGGACAGAAAGGCGGGGAAAATAAAGACGGCTATTTGCTCGCCGCTCCATTTTCTTTTTGGCCTCTGACCCTCTGTGTCTCCGTCTCTCTGTGTTATAAATGCCGCCCGCCCCCTCGACAGACGCGCCATCCACGGACGACGTTTTCCCCGCAACTTTCCTCTCCTTGCGCGGTTGAATCTTGGCAGCCGCCCCCTTTCCCATGCTCATGCCCCTCCCTCCCGACCAATGGGACCGCGCCAAGGCCGCTCACCTGCTCAACCGCGCCGGCTTCGGCGGAGCGCCCGCGCACATCGATTCCCTGGCCGCCAGCGGCATGGCCGCCACCGTGCGCTACCTCATCGACGGACCCGCCACGCCCGTCGCCGCCAACCCGCCCGACTGGGCCAGGCCGCGCAACCTCCTCGTCCTGCGCGAACAGGTGCAACAGGCGATGTTGAACGTTCCCGCCGGAGCCGACGCCGCCATGGTGCAGCGCGCGCGCCAGGCGGCGATCAAGGACGAGCGGAAGGAACAATACCTCCATTTCACCGACCTCATCGGCTGGTGGGTCGAGCGCATGCGCGAATCGCAGGACCCGCTGGAGGAGAAGATGACGCTTTTCTGGCACGGGCATTTCGCCACGAGCGCCGTCAAGGTCAAGGACGCCTACCTGATGTGGCGGCAAAACCAGACCTTCCGCGAACACGCGCGCGGCAACTTCGGCGTGCTCGTCAAGGCAGTCTCGCGCGACCCGGCCATGATCGATTGGCTCGACCTGCGCGAAAGTAGGGTCGCTCATCCCAACGAGAACTTCGCCCGCGAGGTGATGGAACTCTTCACCCTGGGCGAGGGCAACTACACCGAGAAGGATGTGACCGAGGGCGCGCGCGCGTTCACCGGCTACCGGATCAGTCCGCAGGACCAGAGTTTCCTCTTCGACCCGCGCCAGCACGACAACGCGCCCAAGCAGTTCCTCGGCCGGGGCGACGTGCGCGACGGCGACCAGGCCATCGACACGATCCTCGCCCAGCCCGCCTGCGCCCGGTTCATCGCGCGCAAGCTGTGGA
The DNA here is from genome assembly GCA_937873255.1 of uncultured Verrucomicrobiota bacterium. Taxonomy (GTDB): domain Bacteria; phylum Verrucomicrobiota; class Verrucomicrobiia; order Chthoniobacterales; family SZAS-18; genus CAHJWO01. The sequence goes on from CALMVM010000537.1 coordinate 5,398, forward strand.
CGTTTTTCGCGTACGAAAACCCCTCGGATGCGCTGGTGGAAACGCTCGCGGCCACCCTGCGCGCCAGCCGTTACGAGACCCGCCCGACGCTGCACCGGCTTTTCACGAGCGCGGAGTTTTATTCGCCCGCCGCGACGCGCACGCAGATCAAGAGCCCCGTACAATGGGTCGTCCAAACCGCGCGCGAACTGGAGATCACCCTGCCCGGCCGCGGCCCGCTCCAGGGAGCTTTGCGGCAGATGGGCCAGGTGCCCTTCAACCCGCCGAGCGTCAAGGGTTGGGACGGCGGCAAGGCGTGGATCAGCACCTCCACGCTGCTGACCCGCTACAACCTCGCCGGCAACCTGCTCGGCACCGGCCCGCTGCACCCCGCCGCCCCCGTGCTCGACGACGAAGGCGCGGAGGTCCCCGAGGTCGCGGCCGGACCGTCGATCCCCACCGAAAAACCCGACCTCCAGAAGCTCGCCCCGGCGGCGTTGCGCGACGACCCGGCGGCACTGGTCAAAAACCTCGCCGCCCGTCTTTTTCACGGCCCGCCCTCGGACAAACAGCAAGCCGCCTTCCTGGCCTACCTGCGCACGGTCGCGCCCGTCGGACGCGCATCGGACCAGGCGGTCGCCGGGCTCATGCACCTGATGATGAGCACGCCGCACTTCCAGCTTTGCTGATCACCCACCTTCGCCATTTCTTTTCCCATGTCCCACGATTCCCACCACGACTCCGATTCCGATCACGAACGCGGCACGCTCCAGACCCGCCGCTCTTTCCTACGCACCAGCCTGCTCGGCGCGGCGGCGAGTTGGACGCTGCCGACATTCATCAACTCGACCTTCAACGTCCTCCATGCCGATGCCGCCGACCGCGCGACGCAGATCGCCACCGGCACCGACGGCCCCATCCTCGTCGTCCTCCAGCAGGCGGGCGGCAACGACGGCCTCAACATGCTCCCCCCCTGGGCCGACG
>CALMVM010000538.1:0-5801 GCA_937873255.1 uncultured Verrucomicrobiota bacterium
CTCCGAAAAAGCCGGCCGCCGACCAGCCTGCCACCCCGGCTCCGAATGCCGTGGCTGACACCAAGCCGCCGGCCGTTGAACCGCCCGCCGTGCCCGTGTCGAATGCTGCGGCCGACCCCAAGCGTCAGAAGAAAAGCACGTTCCAGTTCATTCGAGGTTTCTTCAAACCCGCCTCGACCGAGGGGCGCTGAGGCGCGCTGTCGCACCGATTTTTGCCATGCGTTATCCGCCGCCCGCCGAAAGCGTCTACGTGGACCTCACCGACCGCGCCAAGCTGCGGTTGACGGGGGCCGACCGCGTGCGTTTCCTGAACGGACAGGTCAGCAACGACGTGCGCGACGCCAGCCCGGAGCGGTCGGTTTACACCGGGGTGATGACGATCAAGGGCAAGCTTTGCGCCGACGCGTTCGTCCACGCCGGGAACGATTTCCTGTTGCTCGACGCGGAGCCGGAACTCCGCGAACCGCTCGTCACGCGGCTGGAACGCTACGTCATCGCCGACGACGTGACGATTGAAGATATCACCGACTCGCTGGCGTTGTTGCACCTCATCGATTTCGCCGCTGACGCGGGCTCCCCCCACCTGCCGGAACTCCGCACGGCGCTCGCCACGCTCGGCCCCGGCGTCTGGACGGTCGCATCGGAGCGTTACGGCCGCGAGGGGCTGGACATTTTTCACGAACCGGCGCTCGACGGGGCGATCCGCCAACGTTTGCACGCGGGCTTCACCGAACTCAACGCCGATGCCGTCGAGGCGTGGCGCATCGTCGCCGGGGTGCCGCGCTGGGGGGCGGAACTCGACGAAAATACGATGCCTGCGGAAGCCGGCGTGGAGACGCGCGCCGTGAGCTTTACCAAGGGTTGTTACATCGGCCAGGAGATCGTTTCACGGGTCAAAAGCGTGGGCCACGTCAACCGCCAGTTGCGTGGTCTGCGCGCATTGGATTCCTCACCCCTTTACGAAGGCATGGCCCTGTTCGCCGCGCCGGGCGACAATGCGCCGGATTCGCCTGCCAAGGAGGTTGGCAAGATCACCAGCGCAGCCCCTTCGGCGGGGCACGGCGGGGCGCATTTCATCGCGCTCGGCTACGTGCGGCGCGGCTGGGAAACGCCCGGCACCGTGTTGGACGCCATCATGCGGCCCGCCGACGCCCCTCCCGAGACTCTCACTGACGACGAGTCGAATGTCACCACTCCCCCCTGTCGGGTGGAAATCTGCACCTTGCCATTTGTATGAAAATCATGAGCACTTCTTCCGACTTTTCCGGTGTCCAGGGTACGCCGCGGCGGCGCATCGCATTGCAGGTCTGGCTGGCGGTGATCGTGTCGGCAGTGCTGGCGCTTGCCGATGCGTCGGCGTCGCAAGCGATCATCCATTTTCAGGTCGGAGACACGAAGGAAGACCAACTCGTGACCATCGACCTTTTCGACGCGAACGCCCCGCAGACCGTGGCAAATTTCAAATCACTCGCCACGAAGAATTTCTATAAGGGAATCGGGGTTCACCGTATCGTGCCCGAGGCCCTCGTGCAGATGGGCGATCCCTTGAGCCGCAAGAAAGACCGCACCGCCACGGGGACGGGCGGCCCGGGGTACACGCTGCCGACGCAAATCCCCCGCAAGCACAATCGCGGCGCCGTGGCAATGGCAACCCATCCGCCGTCGCTCAACCCGGCGCGCGCGTCGAACGGCAGCCAGTTTTACATCGTGCTGCGGCCCCAGCCCGAGTTGGACAAGGATTACACGGTATTCGGCCAAGTCACGACTGGCCTGGAGTTTCTCGATTCGATCAGCCGGCGCGGGCGCGACACGAACGACTATCCGCTGGAGAAGATCACGATCCGCTCGGTCGAAATCCGCTGACTTCCGCGCGGAAATCGAAAAAACTGCTTGGGTGAACTTGCCAAAGCGCGCGGCATCCCATATAGGATGCGTCTCCCCGCCCCCCGGCGTTTCGAGACGGTGACCGTCTGACGAAAACGCGGGCCGGGCGTCGGTGAAAGGGTAGATACCGAAGTGGCCAAACGGGGTGGACTGTAAATCCACTGGCTTACGCCTTCGAAGGTTCGAATCCTTCTCTGCCCAAACCGCCTACATCACAGGGAAATACGTAGAATACAGTGCGTTACGTACTATCCTCCCTCTTGGGGTACGGGTTCTCATTCGGCACCATTCCTACGCGATAAACTGCCACTCAGCCTCATTCTTTTGGCAGTATTTGGCAGAACTTTCTTTCGGCTAGGCTTCTCAGTAGTACCTTGTAGTGTCTAATCCTGAAAAGGAGGCCTGCACGATGAAGCTCGTAGAACGCACTTTTGAACTCCGTGGCCCCGAGGGACTGGGCGCAAAACCCCGCCCGGAATTGATCGGGCCGGTTTTGTCGTCACTCCATGCCACCCTGCTCGACACGGTGCGGATGGGCTTCCTCCATTCGAGCCGCACCACCGGGCGCATCCCCTCGGCTCTCCATCGGGCTGCCGAAGTGGTTTACACCGGGCACACCGGCAAAACGGATGGTGTGACCGAACTGCATTTCGAGGTGCCACAGTTCGGCAGTGCAGCCGGAGAACTCTTTGCGCAGGGGCAGTTGTGGGAGACGGGGCCACAACCAGAGCAGACAGCTGTTGATCTACTGGCGGTGACCTTGGGTGACGTGAGGCAGATGGCCAAGGACAGCACACGTTTCGACCATGCGCTGCTTCACCGCTTCTCAAGATACGAGCGAGTCTTAAAACGCGGGCTCGATGCCATCGGACTGCCGGACGCGATCACACCGACCGCCACGGCTATCGACATGGATTTGAGCCGCGCCGCCACGAGTCTGTATAGTGAGACTCCCCCACCCCGGCGGGTGCGGGTGTGCGGGCGACTCGACATGCTCACTGTGAGCAGGCGGGTCCTCGGCTTCTACTTGGACAGTGGAGCCGCAGCGACGGCGGTATGGATGGGTGCAGACGTTGTCGATTTGGCCGGCTTTCTGAACCGGCGTGTCCTGATCGAGGGGATCGCACATTTTCGACCCTCTGGGACGTTGCTGCGGATCGACGCTGAAGCGATTGACCATGCTGGGCCAAACGACGAGTTCTTCTCCACGTTGCCCCTGCCCGATTTTCGGCGCGACTACACTCTAGAGGCAAGCCGTGGACGGCCATCGCAAACGCCTCATGGTGCCATCTTCGGTTTTCTACCAGGGGACGAGTCGGACCATGAGTTTGCAGCCGCCGTCGAAGCACTTGGCTGATGGCACCGGCGAAGACCTACCTGCTGGACACGAACGTGCTGCTGCACTGGGTTCGCGGCAGTACGGTGGCCCAAAATATCGACGCGCAGTTTCAGTTATCAGCCTCAGCCTTCCGGCCTCTCATCTGCGAGGTCACACTAGGAGAAATGGCGGCGTTCGCAGCAAGCAATGGCTGGGGTGCCACGAAGAAGCAGAAGCTCGCTGAGCTAAAGACCAAGCTCGTGGCCGTCGACATATCAGATGGCCGGATGATCGACGCCTACGCCGAATTCAGTACCCTCGCCAAGACGAACGGCTGGGCGATTTTCCACGACAAGAACGATCTTTGGATTGCGGCGGCCACGTGGGTCAGTGGAGCAACCCTTCTGACGACGGATGCCAAGGGCTTTCTCCCTTTGCGAGACGGGAATCATCTCGGAGTCATCGTGCTTCACCCGGAAACAGGGTGGAGCCTGCCCTAAGCAGCTAATTGAAACGCGGATTTCCGACCTGCTCTAGCGGACTCTAGTGGCGATCCGTGATCCATAACGAGCTATGCACCACACGCCGTAAAGTGCATGGCACAAAGAAAATGCGTGGGCAGAAAATTCTTCTTGGCTAAACGCAGAAACGTCCCCAAGCTGGGCAGGTTCATTCATTATTGCCAAATTGAGGAAATCCAGCATAGAGAGCAAAGACGTGCTAAACCGAGCGACGAATGAATTTGGTCTTCAAGGGTCCGTTTCTACATCCCACTAAATTTGACCATGCCTGAAGGATTCTTTTACGATGTGTTCCTTAGCTACAGTTCGACGGACAGACCAACGGTGCGGAAGCTTGCGGAACGCCTGAAGGCGTCGGGACTGCGAGTTTGGTTGGATGTATGGGAAATCAAACCTGGGGACAGCATTCCCGCAAAGGTCGAGGAAGGGTTAGAGAACTCCCGCGTACTTATACTCTGCATGTAGGTTCATGCATTCGGCTCCGACTGGACACAGTTAGAATCCGGCACGTTTCGGTTTCGTGATCCACTAAATAAAGAGCGTCGCTTCCTTCCCCTTCGACTCGACAACAGTCCTATCAAAGGCTCGTTAGCACAGTTTCTCTACATTAACTGGGCAGTAGAAAATGAGCAGGAATATGAAAGACTCATCGAGTCTTGCCGTCCGCACGCACCGCTATCGCATGTGACCAACGTGCCCGCTCATAGCCCCCAACAGGCGGTTCAGCCTCATTTCGCTAGCAGAGTTGGCAACAATGTTGAAGCGCAAGAAACAGGTAATCTTGTTTCTGATGGTACGCTTCTACAAAGTCTCCGACTAATTCACGCTCATCTTTTGAGGCAGCCGGCACAACGTGACAGCTCGGATGCGCTAGCTACAGTTATAAGATCAAATGCGATAAGCGAAAACCTCGCACACCGCATTCTAAAGCAACTTGTGTTCGAGAAATATTTGCAAGTAGTGTCAGGCAATCGCTATGAGCTCACGGTCAGTGCTCGGGCACTTATGAGCAAATAATCTTTGCATAATATGAAAAAAAGAACATTCAACCTCCTAAAGCAGCTTACGCAAAACACCATCGGAAGCATCATGGATGTTCCTCATCCTGCGCTTTTGCGCTATTCAGAACCGCGCCAATTAATTAACGAATTTGAGAAGTCATGGGGGACAAAGCCAACAGCTGTAGTCTTGCCAGTTACTTGTCCAGACGGACTGTTGTATCCCGTCGAAGGGCTCAGCGAAGCACTTTCTCAATACGCAACAGATATTGCACATGAAATTAAAGATTTTCCCGACGTCGTTTTGAGTTTTGCTAGTTTGGGACTGGATATATATCTTCTCCTAGAACCTTCTTTACCATTTATAGATACCGCTGCCTTGCATCTCGTTAACATTGTGGGCAGTGGTGCCGTTCAAACATGCTTTGCCAACCCACGCGCACAGGATGTTGCCAGTGCCATATTAGGAACCGGAGTGGACCTCGTAGTCGAGATTACAAAATCCACTCAAGGAAAACTCAAAGGCGTTGTACTTGATCTTGTCGATCTATGGCCGATGGGCGGCAAGGATGAAAGACTGACACTTAATTGCTTTTGCCCGGCGTGCGAAAGGTATTTTGAGAATAGCAAGCCCGGACTTTTAAGACAGTTTAGGACTTTTCCGAATCCATGGAATCTCTTACTACAAGCCACGTCAACGGGAATAGCAAATTGCTCAGATATTCGCCTCAAAGCTACAGCAAGTGATGTAGTCGGATTATGTCGTCAGAAAGGTTTTGACAAGGTTTTTGAGGGGCAGTCGCTCCCTTTATTGTTAGAACAGGCAGAAGTTGTTCTGGACTACATTGAGGTTCGACACAATTTAACGATTGCTGGCGTTAACGAGGTCTTTACTCAAGCACTTGCTGACTTGGATGTCGTACCACGTAGAATTATTTTAACCGAAGGTAGTTATTACGACTGGACATCTGGATTGCAATTAGAGCGGCTTGATCATCCAACAGAAAGTGGAGAGTGTCCGTATGATGAAGTTTGGTATGATCCAAGCTCATCAGAATTAATTTTTCGCAACATACCTTT
>CALMVM010000538.1:5833-6573 GCA_937873255.1 uncultured Verrucomicrobiota bacterium
CGCTATTACCTTGATGCCTTTTTTCAGTACGCCGCAACAGCCGCTGATCCAGCCAAGCGTACAAATACTGGCATCGCTCGTCTCACTGTCAATCAAGTGCGTGCTGGACTGAAAAAGCGTCTTAATCAAGCCTTAGCAACTTCTGTACGCGGTTACACATCACTCGCTTCTTTGCCGGAGATCAAAGGTGATGCTACTGACTCGCAACGGATCGGATTTATCGGTATCGCACTGACGCGGGAAACAGGGGAGAAATTTGTCGAGGGGATCAATATACCACATGGTCTAGCGGATATGGTTGGTGACGAGAATCCCAACGCATCATTAGAATTGTTAGTGAGAAAGTTGCGAGCAGCACAAGCAACGAAAGGCGGTGCAAATTTCGAATCGGACGAAGCATAATTCCCGTGGCTTGCCCTCATTGCTGGGGTATCCAGTCTTTACACAAGACCAGTAGCCGCTCAGCATTCGAGTCGATATTCATGGGGAGTGTACTTATTGTCGATGACACGACTTGTACCCCCGCTAGTCTCGCTTTGGCTTCAGGGAGGCTATTCCATCATGCCCCCAGACTTGTCCCCGGCATCTGGCGGTAGCCGCCGAGCGGTCACCCCAGCCCGGAACGGGCAAAGCTGGGGCGAGCCGTGAGTCTGCGAGCGGTAGCGAGGCTGCCGGGAGGCAAGTCGTTTCGAGTCGTGCCAGTGCAACCCGGGGCAGGCGTGCCGTCAGATGACCAACTC
>CALMVM010000539.1 GCA_937873255.1 uncultured Verrucomicrobiota bacterium
GCAGTAGTAGGCGTATGTGCCCGCCGTCGTGAACGTGTAGGAATAAGTGGCACCGGTGTTCTTGATGCCCGAGTCAAAGACCCCGCTCGGAGTGCCGGGCGGGCCCGAGGTCGCGCTGTGGTTGTTGCCCGCCCAGGTCCAGGTGACGGTGTCGCCCACCTTGATGCTGACTGCCTTAGGATTAAAATTGGTGCCGCCTTGGCCAACCGTCACGCTCGTCGTCGCGGCACAGGCAAGCACCGGGAATAGGAGGACGATGAAGGTGATTAGTCGAAGATGCATTTGGAGAAATCGTTTCAGTTTCGCGCACAATAAAGTCGGTTGTGACGACAACGGCCGAAAGCGTCCAAAGCGTTGCCCGGTGAGATGCCCTTTGCCGGACAAGCCAAAATATCCTAGCCCCGGACACGAGATTATAGTGAATCTTTCCGGTGTCAATGCACTCGACTTCCCATTAGGAATGACTCGTTGTCACCTGGCCGAATACTCGGGCAAAGTTGCCACCGCCTATTTTGCCGATCTCGTCGTCCTCGAAGCCTTGCTTTAGCATCTCACTGACGACCGCGTAATAGAATCCGATCTTCTGGTCCGGCCAGACCTGGTTCGTGCGGTCGCCCATGCGCCCACGCCCCGGGCCATTGCCGGGACCGAGTGGCCCACCGTCGGGTCTGCCGCTTGTACCGGGAGAGCCGCCGGGGCCTTTATCGGCTCCTTCTGGTGATCGGTCGGAGGGTGGACCGCTGGGACCATTGCTGGGCTTGCCGCCCCAGGGGTTGCTGCCCGGCGTGAGCTTCGTGTCGGTGCCGATGCAGACGTGATCGACGCTCACGGCATCGACCATGTCCCGCACCGCCTGCACGTACTCGGCGGGTGAATCCACGAGGTGCGTCCATACCCCGACGAGTCCGCCGGCGTCGGCGATTACCTTCGCGTGTTCCTTGCTCAGCAAACGCGATTTCATCATCTGGCCCATGCGCTCGTTACTGCCCAGGCGCGTGTCCAAACCCGTGTGGGAGAAAAGCACCGGTTGAGTCGAAATTTTGAGGGCCGCCGCCACGGTGTCGGCGCTGGCGTGATTAAGGTCCACGACGATGCCCAAGCGGTTGCATTCCTTGATGACGTTTGCGCCGAACTCGGTCAGCCCGCCCAGGTGGGCCGGTGCGGTGTAGAGGTCACCCAACGGCGTCGAGGCGTCGCTATCGTGGAACAGATCGAGCAGCCGCAAGCCGCGTTTGTACGCTTCCTCGACGCGCTCCAGCTTGCCTTCCAGGAAGTGGGCACCTTCCACCGCCTGCACGATGATCGGCTGCCCCTGGTCGTGCGCCGCCTGCAAATCCTTGAGGTTCAACGCGCGCTGCATCTTATTGCGAGCAAGCTGCGTATCCATGGAAGTGAGCGCATTTTGGAACCGATCATAGGCAAGACCGGGCACGCCGAGCCGCTGGTAATCGACGGCAAACGTCGCGCAGATCGCCAACAAGCCGGAGCGCTTCAATTCGCCTGCGAGGTCGAGGTCCGGCCCCGGCACGTCGGCGGCGATCAACGGCACATCGATGTGGTTATGTGTGTCAATCCCGAGCGTGTCTTTCACGAGCTTCGCTACCCGCAGGTCGATTTCTTCGTCGGCGGCCCGCAGCCAAGCGGGTGCGAGCAGCAGGACACCTCCCGCCACGCCTGCTGCCTTGAGAAACTGCCGCCTGGAAACTTCTGTCGAGGTTTTGTGTTTCATCGCAGAGGGGAGTCACATGCCGTTTACCTGGACCACCGCACAACAGTCTGGAACTGATCCGTCTGCCACGGTCACCACTGCCATTCCCAAACCCGGTTGTGGACCGTCCACGGTCGTCTGCTTGCTGCCTTCGCCGGTCGTGTTCGATTTCAACTCTTTTAACAACCGGGCAAAGCCCTCGTCGAACGCCTTTCTGTCGGCGGGCTTGGCGTCGGGAGATTGCCCGGCACGCATGAACCCGTGGCCCGCCCCCTCGTAGGTCACCGGCTCATAGACCTTGCCTGCCGCTTTCATGTCTGTGATGGCCTGTGGCACCGTCGCGCCGATGCGGTTGTCGTTGCCGCCGTAGAACCCGTAGACCGGTGCCGTGATTTTGGCCATGTCGGCTGCCGCCGGGGGCGGTCCGTAAAACACAAACGCCGCACTCAGATCATGCCGGTGCGTGGCGAAGGCGAACGTCTTGCCTCCGCCCCAACAGAAGCCGCCCGTGAACAGCTTGCCATTGGCTGAAGGCAGCGACTTGCCATAGTCCGCCACCGCGTCGAGGTCCGCCGTGACTTGGCTCGCGTCGAGGCTCGTCACCGCTTTGATCACTTTGTCTTGGCCGCCCAAGGCATCCGTGCCCCCGCCGTTCTCGCCGAGGCCGCTAACGAGGTCCGGGGCCACCACGATGTAGCCTTGGGCCGCCAGTTCGTCAGCTTGCAGCTTCAGCCAATCGGTCAGCCCGAAAATCTCATGGATCAGCATCACCACCGGAGCCTTATCCCTGGTCTCCGGGTAGATAACCAGCGTGTTGATCGTGCGACCGTCGTGCTTGACCGGCACGTACTCGCGGTGCCGCTCGCTTTGTTCCAGCTTAGCTTTGGCCCAGTCCTGCGCGGGTAGAGAGGAGACACCGCACGCCAGCAGCGTGCAAACGATCAGGAAGAAGGAGGGAAAACGAGTCATGCGGTCGAATTTCTGTAGGGTTTGTGGTCTGGACAAGAACGTTTCAGCTCTGTTCGCCAGGGTTTACGGCTGGCCGGTGAGTGCCACGCACAAATAGTAAACACCCGCCGTCGCAATCCCGGCCGAGCCAAAGCGTTGGAGCGCCGTGGCACGCCAAGACCGACCGACCACGTCTGCCCGAGTCGAGCGCACGGCCTTCAGCGCGCCAAACAACGGCAGGAGCACGGCCTGGTGCCCCGCCTCGACGCCGATGCTAAAACCGAGGATGGCAAGGAGAACCGTCTCTTTCGGCATCTGGTGCATGAGATCGAGCAGGCCGCCGGCAAAGCCCAGTCCGTGGAACAAGCCGAAGAAGAACGCGACGGCGAGCCGGCTCCAACCCCGGGAGCGTTCCGGCCAGAAGATGTTTTGCAGCGCCACGCAGACGATGCTGGCCGAAATGAGCGGCTCCACCACCCGCCCGGATACATGGACGAGGTTCAACGCCGCGAGCGTCAGGGTCAGCGAATGCGCCAGCGTGAAGGCTGTCACGACTTTGATCAAATCCCAGAGCGTCGCCGCCCCGAGCACCAGGGCGCTGATAAAAAGCAAATGATCGTAGCCCGTGAGAATGTGGTGAACACCGTGCCAGAAGAAGGCCGTGAATACCGGAGGTTCGGTCGTCTGCGGCGGCTGGGGTCGCTCGTCCGCAGACGCGCCGGCGTTGGGCAGGAGCAGCGACGCGTCTTTGGAAGAGAAATCGAGTTGGTAGCGCGCCTGATCGTAGCTGCGATCCTGGGCGACGACGTGGATGCCGGGGTCGCGCGGCAACAGGCAGTTGACGAGGTAAACAGCGACGGCGCTCTGGTGATGGTTCTCGAATGTCAATCGATGCGTGGCCGCGCCGCCTGCCAGCAGGTCCGCCTCGAAGGTGAGCAGGATGTCACCCACGCCGCCGGTGATTTCTTCGGCGTGCGGGAAGGTGAACGAAACCAGCCGCAACGGCACCGCGCCCCCGTCGATGGCGAGAGACAGGTCATGGCGTACCTGCTCGGTGTAAGCCCGTTGCTCGGCGTCCGAAATCGTGCCATCCGCGTTGGCATCGATGCTGGCGAGTACCCGCCCGGCCACGGCGACGCCCGGCGTGAGGCGCATTTGCAGGACGACCCGATCCTTCTCCAACGCCATCGTCGTGGCCTGGAGATACTCGTCGAGCCGGTGCGCGAAGGCAGGCGTTGCCAGCCAACAGAACAGGACCGCAAGCAAGGTCAGGCGCGCTTTCATTTGGCGTCGTTGAGGAATGCGCGTCCGTAATCGTTGGTGGGATCGCGGTACATCGTGTGGACGTGCATCGTCGGATCGCCGCCTACGCCCTGCGGCGAGAATTCGATGACCAACTTCGGTCCCTGGATGCGGTAGTAGGCAATGCCGTTTTTGCCTGCTTCGTGCGTGGTCGGTCCGCTCCAGGCAAAGTACGTGTCATTCAAGCCGTCCTTGATCTCGCTCAACCGGGCGGCAGCGTGGGCGTCATTAAGGATGCCCGCCCACTCGGAGATGAGATCGAGCAGCATCGCGCGTTGCCCCTCGTTCATCGTGGAAGCCTTCAATCCTTCGGGCAGGATCGTCTTGCCTGCCTCGCCCGGACCAAGCACCAAGTCTCTTATCTGATAGTTGAGGATCGCTTGCTTACGCTGATCGTCATCGAATGAGTGCAGCAGATCGAAGGCTTTGTCGTTTTCTTGGGCGAGCACGCGCACCGTCTTGCCGTTTACCACATAAACGGCGGGCTGTGCGCCGGTCAGGGTGGGAGTAAGCACGCCATGTTCACCGGCGACGACGACGTTCAGGCCGAGGTGATGTCCGCCGAACTGCACCATCCAGGGCGCGCCGACGCTTGGCGTGCCGAAGATGCCGAGCGTGTAAACCTTGGTGCCGGCGGCGTAGTGAGTTTCACCCTCCGAGAGCACCTGGTCGGAACCCATCGTTTCGAGAACTTTCTGATAACCCTTCGGGCTGAGCAGCGTCTGCAATAGATGCATGGCGGCGTCGCGTTGCACGTCGCTCAGGCTGCCGAGTTGCAAGCCGGGACGCGGCACGTCGCTCACCGGATAGTTCGACCAGACCGCCTGACCGTACTGCTCCCCGACGAAGCCGCCGGGCGGCCCGAAGCCGGGACCTTTGCCGGGGCCACCACCGGGGCCATCGTCATGGTCGCGGTGCGAGCCGGACGGCGG
>CALMVM010000540.1:0-3847 GCA_937873255.1 uncultured Verrucomicrobiota bacterium
CCCGTCACCAGCCCGAACCTGGTGTTTTGCGACACGCCCGACGGCTCGCAGGGAGGCGTCTGGCAGGGTGGGGCGGGGCCGACGGTGGACAACGCCGGTAACCTTTTCTTTTCCACCGCCAACGCCGGCCAGGCTTGGTGCGCCAACCAGACGGCGGGCGACATCGCCGAATCCTTCGTCCGCTTCAACCCCGCCAACGGCCTGTCGGTCGCGGCGGCCGGGTTCGACTTCTGGGCGCCGGGCGACGCGCCGGGGTTGGGCAACGGGGACAGCGGCGTCGGCGTGCCGGGCACCACGATCACGCACCTGTGCATGGGCGGGGGCAAGAACGGCAAGATTTACTCGGTCAACCGCGACAACATGGGCCACTTCGTCAACAACGGCGGCGACCGCGACGTGCAGACCTTCGCCGTCGCGCGGACGTACTATTTCGGCTCGCCGGTGTTCTTCAACGGCAACCTGTTTTTCGACAGCAACGTCATCCAGGGGCTGACCTTCAACCCGGCCGACAGCACGTTCACGGCCTCCGGGGGCACGAGCTACGGGTTCAGCGGGCGCGGGGCGGGGCTGGTAATCTCGGCCAACGGCACGAACAACGGCATCATCTGGAGCTTCAGCCAGGGCGTGCTCAAGGCCGTGCGGCCCGAGAGCATCGCGGGCGCGGGAGCGGCGACCGGCGTGTCGGAGTTCTACCAGACGCCGCTGGGCGACCGCTCGACGGTGAAGTTCACCCATCCCATCGTCATCAACGGCAAAGTGTACGCGGCCAACAAGACGGCGTTCCTCGGCTACGGGTTGCTCAACACGACGAAACCCACCGTCACCGTCGCCGCCACCGCGCCGACCGCGACCGCCGGCGGGCAGGCGGGCGCGTTCACCCTGACGCGGGCGGGCTCGACGCTCGGCAACCTGCTGGTGACCTACGCGCTCTCCGGCACGGCGCAGAGCCCGACGGATTACGCGGCACTGCCGGGCACGGCGACGATCCCCGATGGCAGCGCGTCCGTCACCGTCGCGGTGAATGCTCCGTCCGGCGCGCACAACAACGTCACCGTCGGCCTCCAGGTCTCTGCCAATTCCAACTATGCCGTCGGCGCAACGGCGCAGGCGAGCGTGACGATCTCCAACCCCAACACGTTCTCCGCCTGGCAGCAGCAGCAGTTCGGCGCGCAGGCCGGCTCGCCGAACGCGGCCCCGGGGGCGGACTACGACCACGACGGGCTGGCCAACCTGCTCGAATACGCGCTGGCGACCAACCCCACGACGCCGCAAACCACTCCCGCGTACACGGTCGGCACGGGGGGCAACCGGCTGGCGATCTCGTTCAACCGCGTCGTGCAACCCGACGCTAACCTGACGATCTTGGTGTCCGCGTCGAACACGCTGGCAGCCGACAGTTGGACGACGCTCGCCACCAAGACCGGCGGCGGCGCGTGGGTGGCCGCCACGGGCGTGACCGTCACGGACAACGCCGGCACGGGGGCGGTTACCGTCGCCGATGCCCAGACCATTGGAGGCCAGTCCCGCCGATTCCTGCGGATCACGGCGGTGCTGACTCCCTGATCGGAGAGCACACCCCGAGATAAACCATTGCCGATGAGCTATCTGCGTTTTCTTGATGGCTTATGGAAAAAACGGGACGAATGTTTTACAAAGTAAAGACTTGACGCATTTATGTGCATATAATTACATAAGTCGTCGCATTGGTTTATGTCCGCTGGTTCCCCCACCGCCACAACCGCTCGCAGACGTTCGCCCACGAGCGGCTTCACGCTCGTCGAGTTGCTCGTCGTCATCGCGGTCATCATCGCGCTGCTGGCCCTGATCGTCCCGGCGTTCGTGCAGGTCAATGCCGGGCGTGCGATGGCGGCGGCGGCGTACAACATCAGCGGAGCATTGGAGAATGCGCGCGCCTACGCCAAGGCAAACAATACTTATGCCTGGGTCGGTTTTTACGAGGAGCAGGCCACCGGCAGCAGTGGCACCGCCGGCGTCGGACGCGTGATCGTTTTTGCCGTGGCCTCCAAGGACGCGACGGCGCTCTACGCGGGCAACGATCCCGACCCCGCCGCCTTGCCCTCCGCCAAACTCGTGCCGCTCGGCAAGCCCGCGAAAATCGACAACGTCCATCTCACCATGCTCGACCCGGGCGAGGTGCCCGCTCGCGGGAAGGTCACCGACGCCACCGGCACGCAGGCGAACGTCATCCCGGCCTACCAGGTCGGCGACGCCAGTTCGGGAAACGGGGATAATTTCACCAAGCGGGGTTCGGTCACCAACCGGACGACGTTCACCTATCCGCTCGGGGCGAGCAGTCCGACGTACACCTTCGTGAAAGTCATCCAATTCAACCCGCTCGGCGATGCCACGAAGATCGTCGAATCTCCCTGGCCGCTCATCGAGATCGGGCTGCGTCCCGCGCGTGGCGGAACCATCGACACTTCGAGCAAGAATTGCGTGGCCATCCAGGTCGACGGCATCGGAGGGTTGGTCCGCATCTACCGGCCATGATCATCACCCCGTCATCGGCCCGGCGCGTCACGGCGTCCCGGCCAGAGGCTTTCACGCTCGTAGAGGTCACCTTGGCGCTGGGCATCGCGGTCTTTTGTCTGGTGACCATTTTCGGATTGCTCAACGTGGGCGTGGCCGCGAGCGCCGCGTCGTTCGAGCAAACCGTCGCCACGAACATCCTTTCCTCCGTCGCCGCCGACCTGCGCGCCGCGAACCGGAGCACCGCCGCCGTGAGCACGACCGTCTACGGTCTGGCGATCCCCGCCCCGGCGCAGGCTGGCGCGTCGCCGTCGGCGTCCGCGCTGCCCGTCGTTTATCTGGACGCCAGCGGTCAGGTGTCGGCCTCGGCCGCGCAGGCTCATTACCGGCTGAACGTCTGGATGAAACCCGGCACGGACCGCCAGGCGACCTTCTCGCGTGTCATGGTAAGCTGGCCGCCGCTCGCGGCGACCCCGGCCGGGGCCGTGGAAACCCTCGTTGCCCTGGATCGGAACTGATCATGCCCTCCCGCCCGTCTATTGATGCCCGCTGCTCGCGGCGCGGCTTCACGCTGATCGAACTGCTCGTTTCCATGTCCGTGCTCACGCTCCTGCTGGTGATGGTCGTGCAAATGATCAATGCGACCACCACGGTGACCTCGGCCGGGGCGCGCCATCTGGACGCCGACTCGCAGGCCCGGCTCGTGATGGACCGGATGGCGGTGGACTTCGCGCAGATCGTCAAGCGCCCCGACGTGGACTACTACTTTCAGAAGAACGGCTCCGGCAGTTCCGGAGGCGGGGCCGACGACCAGATGGCGTTCTACAGCGAGACGAGCGGCTATTATCCGGCGGGAGTGACCGGCACCGTGCCCAAGAGCAACGCCTCGCTGGTGGGTTACCGGGTCCACCAGCGGCAGTTGCAGCGTCTCGACAAGGCGCTGGTTTGGAACGGCGTGACCAGCAGCACCTCCGGTGCGTCCGGGCTGGGCAGCGTTCCGCGAGGGATGACTTTTCTGCCGCAAACCCTCGTCGCGGCGTGGCCCAACATCGCCGCGGACGGCAACGACCCGGATTACCACACCATCGCCGAGCAGGTCTTCCGTCTGGAGATCTGCTATCTGGTGCGCAACGCCGCCACGTCCGCCAGGTTCTCCGACGTACCGTACCTCGGCGCGGCGGCCACCCCGGTGCCTTATAACGGCCTGCGCGACGTGTCGGCGGTGGTCGTTACCCTCGCCGTGCTCGATGACACGAGCCGGCTGATCGTCTCCACGGCCGACCTCGACGCCGCCGCAGCCATCCTTGATGATTCCAAAAGCGCCGGAGGCGGGGCGGCCCCCAACGCCGCCACGCAT
>CALMVM010000540.1:3883-4165 GCA_937873255.1 uncultured Verrucomicrobiota bacterium
CCCCCGGCGCAACGCTGGCTCGCCCATGTGAACAACGGCAGTTTGATCCGAACCGGCGGCGTCGGTCTGCCGGCCGCCGCCGCCGCGCAGGTGCGCGTGTACGAACGTTGTTTCTACCTCGGCAACGCCCAGTAATGGCAGGTGCCTGTCCTGACCATATCCCTCGTTTCTCCCACATGAGTTTCCCCCGTGTCTCGAACCGCCCGCCGCAGGGGGTAGCCCTGGTGGTCGTGCTCGCTTTTGTCGTGCTGCTCACCGGGCTGATCGTCGCTTATTTCAGCC
>CALMVM010000541.1:0-7648 GCA_937873255.1 uncultured Verrucomicrobiota bacterium
GTTTTCCACCGACGACGGCGTCGATAACGTCACGGTCGATACCCTGCTGGCGGTCTACACCGGCTTCGACGTTTCCCAACTGACGCCCATCGTGTCCAACGACGACGCGGTCGGCTACAACAGCGAGGTGGACTTCTTCGCCCAACAGGGTGTGACCTATTACATCGCGGTGGACGGCTACCATTATACGACCGGCCCCTCGGAGGGGAATTTCACCCTGACGTATTACCAACAGGGTGACCCGCTCAGCCCTCAAATCACGAGCGATAACACCGCCGAGACCGAGGTCAACACGCCCTTGGTGTACACGGTCACCGCGACGAACAACCCGACGACCCTCGACCCGCTGACCGGCGTGATCTCGGGCACGGTCACGACGATCGGCAATTACCCCGTGTTGATCAGCGCGACGAACCTCCACGGTACGGGGACGATCCGGCTGGCCATCACGGTGAGCGATGTGCCAGTCCATCTGCCGTTTTTCCGGACGGAGGTCGCGCTGCCGCAGAGCCCGGGATTGTACTACCTGCACCTGCCCCGCGGCAATGTCTTCGGATACTACGGCTATCTCGACGATACCAACTTCATCTACCATCTCGACCTGGGCTACGAGTACACGTTCGACGCGCACGACGGCCAGAGCGGCATCATTTTCTATGATTTCGCCAGCGGCTCGTATTTCTACACGAGCCCGAGGTTCCCATTCCCGTACCTGTACGATTTCACGCTGCAGGCGTTCCTGTATTACTTCCCGGACCCGCGCCGCGAGGCGCGTTACAACACGGACGGCGTCCGCTATTTCTACAACTTCTCCACGCGGCAGATCATCTCCAAATAAGCGCGGGCATGTCGCGGCGATGCGCCCTAGTTCGACGGACTTCCGGCGGGCGGAATGCCTCCGGCCGCCGTGACGACATCGAACGCTTCCTCGATGTGTCCATCCGGGAAGATGATCTCCTGGCCGTTGCCGTGGACGTTGGCGGCTTCGATGAACCAGGGCTGTCTTGTATAAACGAATGGCGCGCGAGGCTGCGTGCCGAACGGCATGGCGAGATAATCGACGCGGATGTTGGTAGGGTCGTTCAGGTCGGGTGACTGGAGCGCCTGCTGGACCGTGGGGCAAACCCAGTTGATCTGCGTCAGCCCGTAGGGGGCCAAGGCGGCGAGCCACAGGTTGGCGACGGTGGTGTCCTGATAGCCGTTGCCCGAGATTTGCGGCCAGTGCTGGTTATCCTGCATGTAACTGCCGGTGGCGACGTGGAGCGACTTGAGGTTTTCGATGCACTTGGTCTTTTGCGCCCGCGCCTGGAGATACGGGAAGAGGGGGGCGATGACGACGGCCAGGATGGAAATCACCACGAGCACCGTCATCAGTTCGAGCAAGGTCAAGGCCGCCCGGGTTCGGCAAACGTCGCGAAGGGGTAGATTCGGATGAAAATCGGCGCGCACGACGGGGGAGGAAAGAGCGCCGCCGCACGCGGGACAACCACGGGGCGAGACGCACGGTTATCGTGGCTTCGCTCGGGGGGAAAAGCAAATGCGGGCGAGGCTCTCGCCTCACCCGCTGCATTGATCAAGTCCTATCCGAGGCATACGGACACCGGCTAACTGCCCGTGTTCGCGCCGATGGCTCCCACGGCACTGTAGACCTGGGACTGCCGGAAGCCCGACACCACGCACTCCAAGGCATAGTTCTGCACGAGCGAGCCGGCCCGGATACCGTTGCCGGTCACGCGGTTGCCGGCGCTGTTGATGATCAGGGTGGCCGATCCGACGAGGCGCGCGCTAGCGGCGGAACCTTGGCGCGTGCTCCCGATGTGCGCGACGACCTTGCCGGTCGCGCTGTTCAAGATCGTGATGTTCGTGGTGGTAGTGCCCGTCGTGGACACCCGCTGGTAGCTGCTCTGGCCCTGCACGATCCCGGTGACCGAGGCACTGTCAGGGTCCACCGACGCGGTGATCGTGCCGATATAAACGTCCCCGTTGACGAACTGGACGAACGCGCCCTGGGCGACGTTGAGCGTCGGCACCCCGAGGCTGAACAAACCGAGAGAAACGGTGTCCGGATCGACCTTGGTCTCGGCCAGGCCGGTGTTCGGATCGGTGATCGGCGCGTTGGTCACGGGATCGTTGATGAAATCCTTCACCGAGGTCACGGTGATCACGCCGGAATAAACGCCGATAGGATTGACGCCGCCCTGGCCGAAGACGGGTCCTCCGCTGATGGCGTAGACCTGGCTGGTCATCAGCGCGTAGCAGAGAAGAATGGGGAGAAGCTTTTTCATGCGCGCTCGCAGATTGCCGCAAACGGCGGCCGGATGTCAACGGATTTCCGCAGGCAGCGCGTGATTTCCCGGTGCCGTGCGTCCATCCGCCGGCAGGGCGCTCGGATGCAGGTCGAGCGCGCGCAACAGCGCCAGGTCGGCGCGCGCGGCGGGGTTGGCGGCGGTGAGCAGTTTGTCGCCGTAGAAAACGGAGTTCGCTCCCGCGAAGAAACACAGCGCCTGCCCCTCGGGACTGAGGCGGGTGCGGCCGGCGGAGAGCCGCACGCGGGCGCGTGGCAGGGCGACCCGCGCGGTGGCGATGAGCCGGACGAGGTCGAAGATGTCCACCGGCGGCTGGTCCTCCAAGGGCGTGCCGGGCATGGCCATCAGGCAATTGATGGGCACGCTCTCCGGGGCGGGGGCGAGCTTCGCGAGAACCTCGAGCATGCGCAGCCGGTCCTCCGAGGTTTCGCCCAGGCCAACGATGCCGCCGCAGCACAGCGCCATGCCGCTGCCCTGGACGGCGCGGATCGTGTCGAGCCGGTCCTGGAACGTGTGCGTGCTGACGATTTCCGGGTAATGCTCGGGGGAGGTGTCAATGTTGTGGTTGTAGGCGGTGACGCCGGCCTCCTTGAGCAGATTGGCCTCGGTCGGCGAGAGTTGTCCCAGGGTGACGCACACTTCCATCCCGAGCCGGGAAACCTCCCGCACGATGTCGAGCACCTGGTCGAATTTTCTCTCCCCCGCGCGCACCCCGCGCCACGCCGCGCCCATGCAAAAACGCGTCGAGCCGTTGGCCTTGGCGCGTTGCGCGGCAGCCAGCACCTCGTCGGTGGGCATGAGGCGTTCGCTCTTGACCCCCGTCGAGTAATGGGCGCTCTGCGCGCAATAACCGCAGTCCTCGCTGCAACCGCCGGTCTTGATGCTCAGCAGCGTGCAGAGCTGCATCTCGTCCTTCTGCGCGGGCCAGTGCGCCTCATGCACGCGCCGGGCGTGTTGGAGGAGGTCGAAAAACGGCTGGCGGTAGGTGGCCTCAAGCTGCTCGAAAGTCATGCGATCTCAGGGAAAATCAAAATACGGCCGGGCAGAAGGAAAAAATGCGCATCCCGCCGAAGAACCATCGGGACAACTCTCAATGGCGGTCTACCCACCAGTTGGTGATGAAGCGGGCAATCACGGGGACGATGATCGTCAAAATGATGATCGCCAGCATACGCAGCTCCCGGCATCAGATGTTCGGAAGATTGTCACTGCACCCACTTGCCGTCGCTCGAACTGAGCACGGGGATGATCCCGTTGAGTGCCTCGTCGCGCGCGGAATAATCCGTGCGCCCGATGGCCCCGATCATCGGCACGCCCGTGGCGGCCTTCCATTTCTGGCTCATGCTCTCGCCGGTGTGGCAGCCCCAGCTTTTCACGAACGCGTTGCGCATGAACAGGTTGCGGTGCAAGAGTTGGAGCTGGTCCTCGTGCATGAAATTCTTCGAGGCGCTGTCGATGTTGCTGCTGTAGTCGAACATGAAGCAGCAGCGGTTGGAGTGGCCGTAGTACTCGAAATCGTCGATCTTGATCCGACTGCGATCCTGGCCGTTGTTGAGGTATTCGATGACCTGCAAGCCGTTGGTGACGGGCACCATGTGGAGATGGTACTTGTCGCGGACGCTGTTGAGGTTGGACACGAGGTCCTCGTGGTCCTGCGCGCTGCGCGAACGGTAGCCTTCGACGAAGACGAGCCACGTGTACATCGCGTTGGGGTCGTTGCCGATCTCCTTCTGGAGTTGCTGGAAACGGGTGCGCGAGGCGCGGGTGAAGCTGCCCCAGAACTGGTCGTGCGGGGCGGTCTTGTATTTTTCCCAGACGGTCAGCGACGGGCCGCCGGTGAGGATGATGTACTCGCGCGGCGGGCCGGGGTTGACGACCTGCGGGGCAGGCTGGTTGGCGGCCGGCTGATTGGAGACGTTGGCGACGGTCTGGATGCGCGGGTTAGCCGAGTTCGGCGTGCCTTGGGCAAAGGCGGCAACGGGCGGAAGGAGAAAGGCGGCGAAGAGGGCAAAATGAACAGTCTTCATGGCAGCGGCGGCAAGGTAGTAATCTGTAGCGGAATCCGTGCCGGAGTCAACGTCCGCCGGAGAGAGGGGTGGGCTCGCGCACGTCCGGTCCGGAATCCAACCGCTTCTGCATGCGGAAATTCCTGGCGACGGCTCCGCAGACGATGTTGTTCTGCTCGACCGTGACCTCGAAGCCCATGCTTTCAAAAAACTTCCGGGCGGTCACGCTGACTTCCGCGAAGAGAAGTCTGATCCCTAGCCGGGACGCTTCGTCCTCGATGGCTTGGTAGAGCTTCCTTCCAACCCCTCGACGCTGCCATTGGTGATGGCAATAGAACCGGTCAATGTGACCGTCCGTCTCCAACTCGGCGAACCCGACGATTTTGCCGTCCTGTTCGGCGACGAAAGGATTTGATTGCGCCATCCGGTCGTTCCACCACGGTTCCATCGCGTCGGGCGCCCATCTGCGGACCTGTTCCGGAGTGTATGCCTGCCCGATAATGATCCGGGTCGTATCGTGGTGGAGTTGCCAGAGTTCCATTTCCTCGCCGAGGCGATATCGGCGGACGTTCACGATGCGAGCGTTTTTTCGCCGTGGATGAGATCGCCGAGCGCCTGGCGTTCGCGCACGACCTGCGCCTGGTCGCCCTGGACCATCACCTCGGCGGCCAGCGGGCGGGAGTTGTAGTTTGACGCCATCGTGAAGCCGTACGCGCCCGCGCTCATCAGCGCGACGAGTTCGCCCTGGCGCAACGGCGGCAGTTCGCGCGCCTGCGCGAAGAAATCCCCGCTCTCGCACACCGGCCCGACCACGTCGGCCGCCTCGCGCCGGTCGGTCGGGGAGGGTTCGCGCACGGGCACGACCTCGTGGTAGCCCTGGTACAACGCCGGGCGGATGAGGTCGTTCATGCCCGCATCGACGATCACGAATTTCTTGCCGCTGTCGCTGCTCTTGAGGTACTGCACGGTGGTCAAGAGCACGCCCGCGTTGCCGACCATGAACCGGCCCGGTTCCAGAAGGATGCGCAATCCCAACGGCGCGAGCGTCGGCACGATGGCCTCGGCGTACTGCTCGACGGTCAACGACGGCGCGGGGTCGCCCGCCGCCTGGTCCCACCACGTTTCCTGCCCGCTCTGGAGCGAGGATTTGTAGACGATGCCCAGGCCACCGCCGACGCTGAAAAACTCGATCCCGTACTCGCGCTTCAATTCCGCCGCGACCGGCGCGACTTTTTCCACCGCCTGCGCGAACGGCCCCGCCTCGGTGATCTGCGAGCCGATGTGCATCTGCAAGCCGCGCACCCGGATGTGGGTCATCTGCGAGGCAGCCCGGTAGACCTCGAACGCCCGGTCCAGGCCGACGCCGAACTTGTTCTCGCTCTTGCCGGTGGAGATGTACTTGTGCCCGCCGGCGGCCACGTCGGGATTCACCCGCAATGCCACCGGCGCGCGGCGGTTGAGGTCGGAGGCGACGGCGTTGATCATTTCCAGTTCCGCCTCGCTCTCGACGTTGAAGGAAAGGATGCCCTGGCGCAGGGCGTACTCGATCTCGGGCCGGGTCTTGCCGACGCCCGCGAACGTGCAGCATTCCGGCTTGCCGCCGGCCTTCAGGACGCGGAACAGTTCGCCCGCCGAGACGATGTCGAAGCCGGCGCGTTCGCGGGTGAGCAGGTCGAGGACGGCGAGATTGCTGTTGGCCTTGACGGCGTAGCAGATGAGGTGATCGACGCCCGCGAGCGCCGCGTCGAGCCGGCGGAAATGGTCGCGGATCGTCTGCGCGCTGTAGACGTAGAGCGGCGTGCCGTGTTCGGCGGCGAGCGCGGCGAGATCGACGCCCTCGCAACGCAGTTGGCCGTCGTGATAGTGGAAGGAGTGCATGAGAAAAGGGGCGGAAGCTACAAGTCTTTTTCTTCCAGGCCTACAACTTTCATCAACGCGCGGAGCAAGCCGATTTTCAACGGCTGATTGCCATGGACCGGCACCACAAGGCGTGCCGTTTGCCCGGCCTTGGTGAAAATATGGTGACTGCCGTTGACGCGACTCAAAATCCAACCATGCCGACTGACCAGAGAGGCAAAATGCTTGCCGGAAATTTGCTTCACAAAGCCAGTTCCAACACTTGGTCTTCAGCAGCGATTTCGGTGACGGGTTCTCCGGCTTCCAGCCAGCCTTCGATGGCTTCTCTCAGATTGTCGCGCACCTCGTCGAGTGTTTCGCCTTGGGTGACGCATCCGGGCATCGCGGGAACCTCGGCCCAAAAACCGCCTTCCTCCGCCGGATGCACGATGGCCTTCACAGTCATGGGAGAAACGATGCCGCAACCTGCGCGGGCGCGCAACACGCGCTTGATTATCGCGTGATCCCGAACTCCGCCCGGCGGTTGCGCGCCCAGGCGCTCTCGTTGGAGCCGGAATCGACGGGCATCTCCGAGCCGAAGCTGACCGTCTGGATGCGTTCGGCGGAAACTCCGTCGGCGATGAGGGACTCGCGCACGGACTCGGCGCGTTTTTCGCCCAGGGCGCGGTTGTATTCGGCGGTGCCGCGCTCATCGCAGAAACCGGCGACGATCACGCGCTTGTTGCTGTCCTGGAGGTATTCAGCGACCTGCCGCACCCGGCCGGCTTCCTCGCTGCTCACCGAGTAGCTGTCGAAGCCGAAATGCACGGGCGGGAATTTATTGCGGTCCACGTTGGGGCCCATGAACGACACGCCCTCGTCGCGTTGGGGCAGCGGCGTGCCGTTGACGTAATCGCTGTCGGGCAGGTTGGTCGCGTCGCCGTTGTTGCCGGCGTTGTTTTTGCTCTTGCAGCCCGCGAGCGAAACGAGCGCGAGCGCCACGAAAAAGAAAGGACGGAGTTTCATGAAAGGGGAAGGAGAATGAACCGGGAAAAGACGACGGGCGGCGAAAGGAAATTCAATGCGTCCACGCTGGCTCGGACACCTTGCCGACGCCACCGATGACGCGTGTCCGCTTGCCCGTGGGCACGTCGAGCATCATGATCGATTCGCCCGTGCTGTAGATCAGGTGGCGCGAATCCGCCCCCCACGCCGGGTCCTGCGCGTCGGAGGCCACGACCTTCGACGAACCGCTCTCCAGGTCGAGCACCGCCACGGCGAAACCGCCTTCGCGCACGCAGAACGCGACCTTCTTGCCGTCCGGCGACCAATCCGGCTCCGTGCAATAACCGTGGCCCGTGCTCAACCGCCGCCCCGTGCCGCCGCCCGCGCTGATCCGGTAGAGCTGCGGGTTGCCGCCCGCGTCGGAAACGTAAATGATCTCGCCGCCGTCGGGCGACCACGTCGGCGAGCTTTCCACGCTCGGGGTGCGCGTGAGAC
>CALMVM010000541.1:7658-8056 GCA_937873255.1 uncultured Verrucomicrobiota bacterium
CGGGTTGCCGTCCTTGCTGCAACTCATCGCCAACCGGCTGCCGTCGGGCGAGAAGGACGCGCCGGTGTTGGTGCCGGGGAATTTGACGACGCGGTCGCGCGCGCCGCTGGCGAGGTTGATGACGTAGATGTCCGCGTAACCGCTCTTGTAGCCGGTGTACGCGAGCCGCCGGCCGTCGGGGCTGAGCGCGGGGCCGACGGAGATGTTGCCGTCGTTGGTGAGTTGCTGGAGGTTGCCGCCTTCGGTGTCGCAGACGTAGACCTCCTTGTGGCCGGTGCGCGTGCCGATGAAGGCGACCTTCCCGCCGGCAATGCCTTTGTTTTTGGTCAAGGCGAGGACGATGTCGTCGGCGAACTGGTGCGCCGCCTGGCGCGCGGGGCCGGGGTACGATTTGTTGA
>CALMVM010000542.1:0-363 GCA_937873255.1 uncultured Verrucomicrobiota bacterium
ACCCGAAGGCCAGCGTGGATGCGAGCGTCAAGCCCGGCGACGATTTCTACCACTACGCCGACGGCACCTGGCTCAAGAATAATCCGATCCCGTCCGACCACGCGAGCTGGGGATCGTTCGTACTCCTGAGCGAGCGCAACAACGACGTGCTCCACGTCATCCTCGACGATTGCGCCGCGAACCCGGGCGCCAAGGGCTCGGCGCGTCAGAAGGTCGGCGATTTCTACGCCAGCGGCATGGACGAGGCGGCCATCGACGCCGCCGGCGTCAAGCCGGTCCAGCCCTGGCTCGACCGCATCGCCGCGCTCAAGGGCGCGGCCGACCTGCCCGCGCTCCACGCCCAGTACGACTAGCGCGCCGTAC
>CALMVM010000542.1:373-10440 GCA_937873255.1 uncultured Verrucomicrobiota bacterium
GAGTTGCACTCGCGCGGCGTCCCGGGGTTGTTCACGGTGTTCGTCGATGCGGACGAGAAGAATAGTGAGACCGATGTCGCGCAATTCCACCAGGGTGGCCTCGGGCTGCCGGACCGCGATTATTACACCAAGACCGACGACGCCTCCAAAAAGCTGTTGGCCTCCTACGAGGAGCACATCGTCAAAATCTTCACTCTCCTGGGCGACGCGCCCGACAAGGCAGCGGCGGAAGCCAAGGCGGTCGTCAATCTCGAAACCGAACTCGCCAAGGCCAGCAAGACCCGCGTGCAGTTGCGCGACCCGGAAGGCAATTACCACAAGATGCCCCTCGCCGACCTGATCAAGTCCGCTCCGGGCTTCGACTGGAAGGCGTATTTTGCGGCGTTGGGCGCGCCGGAGCCGGGCGACCTGATCGTGCGGCAGCCGGAGTTTGCCACGCGCGCGGCCGACCTCGCCAAGACCACCTCGCCCGACGACCTGAAGACGTATCTGCGCTGGCACCTCGTGCACGCGGCGGCGGCGCTGTTGAGCAAGCCGTTCGTGGACGAGAATTTTGCGTTCTACGGCACGATCCTGTCAGGCACGAAGGAAAACCTGCCGCGTTGGAAACGCGTGCTGGCCTCCGTCGATAAAGGCGTCGGCGAGGCGCTCGGCCAGCTTTACGTGGAGAAAACCTTCTCGCCCGAGGCCAAGTCCCGCGCGTTGACGATGATCAACGACCTCAAGGCCGTTCTGCGCGAACGCCTGACCAACCTCGAATGGATGGGCCCGGAGACCCGCACCGCCGCGCTCAAGAAGCTCGATGCCTTCGGCGTGAAGGTCGGTTATCCCGACAAGTGGCGTGATTACTCGACGCTGGATATTTCCCGCCAGCCGTACGTGCTCAACGTGATGGCCGCGAACCTGTTCGAGACCAAGCGCGAGATCGCCAAGATCGGCCACCCCGTCGATAAGACCGAGTGGGGTATGACGCCGCCGACCGTCAACGCGTACTACAACCCGTCGCGCAACGAGATCGTGTTCCCGGCGGGGATCTTGCAGCCGCCGTTCTTCAGCGCGACGGCGGACGACGCGGTCAACTACGGCGGCATGGGTGCCGTGATCGGCCACGAGATGACGCACGGCTTCGACGACCAGGGCCGGCAGTACGACGCGCAGGGCAATCTCAAGAACTGGTGGACCGACGACGACCTCAAGCGTTTCAAGGAACGCAGCACCAAGGTCGTCGCGCAGTTCAGCGCCTATGAACCGCTGCCCGGCGCGCACGTCAACGGCGAGTTGACGCAGGGCGAGAACATCGCCGACCTCGGCGGCTCGAAGATCGCGTTCGCCGCGCTGCAAAAGGCACTCGACCGGCAGGGCAAGGAAGCCCGCGAGAAGAAGATCGACGGCTTCACGCCCGAGCAGCGTTTCTTCCTGAGTTGGGCACAGGTGTGGCGCGTCAACATGCGGCCTGAAATGATGAAGGTGCGCCTGAACACCGACCCGCATTCGCCGGGGCAGTTCCGCTGCAACGGTCCGCTGAGCAACCTCGTGGAATTCCAGAAGGCGTTCAACATCCCCGACGGCTCGCCGATGGTGCGTCCGGCGGGGGAAAAGGTTCTCATCTGGTAATAAGTTTCACCACGCGTCTAGCCAATAAGAGGGGCGGCCTGCAGGCCGCCCCTTTTTGCTTCCTGTCGTATTCAGTCTGATCCCGGAGGACTTGCCTCGCAGGCGGGAAGTTGTTATCCTCATTCGATGAACACCGCCACCGCACAACTTCTTGAGGCGTTTGAACGGCTTGCGCCCGAGGAGCAACGGGAGTTCAGCAACGTCATCGTTCACCGTGCGGCTCAACTCGACTACGGAGACCTCACCGAAGAGGACCTGACGGCGTGCGCCGCCCGCATGTTTGCCATGCTCGATGAGGAGGAAGATGCCCAGGCGCGGTGAGGTCTGGCTTGTTGATCTCGGCTTGGCCCAGAAGACCCGTCCCGCCGTCATCTTGAGCGTGCCTTACGGAGAGGAAGACCGCGTGGTCGTTACGGTCGTTTCCCATACGACCTCACTCCGGGGCGTGCCCTTCGAAGTAGTTGTCCCCGTTCCTTTCCTGCGCGCTGGCGCATTCGTGGTGCAAAGCGTCACCACCATTGCCGCCAAATACGCACTCAGGAGGCTCGGTACTCTCACGCCCACGCAACTCGCGCCCATCGAAGCGGGCGTCCGTGCGTGGCTCGGACTTTGACCAGCGAAACGACGCCATGCTTCGGCCGCCGGGATGAGCGGCTTCGTGGATAATGTTTCCTCCGGTTGCTCATGCCCAATCCCTTCTTCCTGCTGGCCATCCTGCTGACGCTCGCGGCGTTTTCCAGTTATGTGAACCACCGTTTCCTCGGCCTGCCGACCACGGTGGCGCTGATGGGCATTTCCCTTTTGCTTGCGCTCGGGACGGTCGGGCTGACCCGGCTCGGGTGGCCCTTGCAAGGATCGGTCGAGCATCTGCTCAAGGAGGTCAATCTCAGCCAGACGCTCCTGGGCGGTGCGCTGAGCTTCCTGCTGTTCGCCGCCACGCTGAACGTGCAGTTCAAGGAGTTCCACGAACAACGCTGGCGCGTCGCCTCGCTCGCGTTTCTCAGCACGACCCTGTCGCTGTTCCTCGTCGCAGGGATGGCGTACTATCTTTTCCGCTGGCTGGGACTGAACATCCCCCTGCTCTACTGCCTGATCTTCGGTTCGCTGATCTCGCCGACGGACCCGGTCGCGGTCCTCGGTTTGCTCAAAAAAGCGGGCGCGCCGATCTCGCTGGAAACCAAGATCGTCGGCGAATCTCTTTTCAACGACGGCGTCGGCATCGCGGGCTTCAGCCTGTTCCTCGATTCGCTCCTCGCCACGGGTCCGCAGATGGACGTGGTGTGGACCGACGCGCTGATCCTGCTCGTGCGCGAGGCGGGCGGCGGACTGCTTTTGGGTTGGGCGCTGGGCTGGGTCACGGTGAAGTTGATTAAAGGCATCGACCACTATCCGGTGGAAGTGCTCCTGACCCTCGCGCTGGTCAGCGGCGGATACGCGCTCGGGTTGGCGCTGCACGTTAGCGGGCCGCTGGTCGTGGCGACGGCGGGCCTGCTCGTCGGCTACTACGGCCGCGAGGAAGCGATGTCGGAGAAGAGCCGCGCAAACCTCGATTCGTTCTGGGAACTCGTCGACGAAATCCTCAACGCGCTGCTGTTCGTCCTCGTCGGCTTGCAAGTGACGGCGGTGCAACTCGAATGGGACTACCTCGTGGCGGCGGGATTGATGATCGTGGCGGTGCTGCTGGCGCGGGCGATCAGCGTGGGAATCCCCGGCGCGGCGTTGCGCGTCTTCGGCGGCACGACGGAACGCCACGGCGTCGCGCTGTTGACCTGGGGCGGATTGCGCGGGGCGATCTCGGTGGCGCTGGCGCTTTCGTTGCCACCCGGCCGCGAACACGACCTGATCCTGACGGTGACATACGCCATCGTCGCGTTTTCCATCCTCGTGCAGGGGACGACCTTGCCGTGGCTGTTGCGGCGGTTGCTCAGACCGGAAACATCACAAGGCTAGCTCGCGTTGCCCGCGCGTGGCGGCGGCCTGCTTGCGTTTCGGCACGTTGCGTTTGCGGGCAACCCCGGCGCGGGTATGCAGCGGACGTTCGCGGCTGCCGTGGCGCGCGTAGACGCGTTGCGCCTCGCGGCGGGCGTAATCCGTGCGGCGGATCGCGCCGAGGCGTTCGCGGGCGCGGGCATAGGCCTCGGCGTGATCCACGATGGGCGACGGATAATCGCGTCCGACGCGGCAGCCCACTTTTTTCTGCACGTCGGCGGGCATGAGGTGCGGCTCGGCGATGAACGCCGCCGGCACGTTCGCCAACTCGGGCACGAAACGCCGGATGAACGCACCGCCGGGATCGTGGTCCTGCGCCTGCTTGGCGGGCGCGTAGATGCGGATCGAATTGATCCCCGTGACTCCGCTCTGCATCTGGAATTGCGGATAATGGATGCCCGGTTCGTAGTCGAGGAACAACCGCGCGAGGTACACCGACGTGGGTTGCCAGTGCAGCCACAGGTGGTAGGCCGCGAACGAAGCGAGCATCGCACGCATGCGGAAGTTGATCCACCCGCTGCGCTGCAACGCGCGCATGCACGCATCCACCAGCGGATAACCCGTGTAACCCTCGCTCCACGCCGCGAACCGGCGCGGGTCGAAATCGTTCTCGCGCATGCCGTCGTAGGCGCGGGAGAAATTGCGGCTTTCCAGCGCGGGTTCGTCTTCGAGTTTCTGGATGAAGTGACAGTGCCAGCGCAACCGCGACTGGAAGGACGCCAGCGAACGCCGCCAGCGTCCGTCGATGGGGACGCCGGCGGTGTCGAGTTTGTCCAATTCGCGCTGGCGTTCGCGCGTGATCTGGAACGTCTCACGGATCGACAGGCAGCCGAACGTCAGGTAGGGCGAGAGCCGGCTGCACGAATTCCACGCGGGGCCGGGCGCGGACATGGCCTTGCGGTAATCGACGCCGCGCGTTTCCAAAAACGACTCCAGCAACCGGTGCGCGGGTGACTCACCGCCGGGTTGGGCGAGGTCGCGCGTGCTCTCGCGCAGGCCGAGGTCGGCGGGGGTTTGCAGGCGGCCGGCATCGATGGCGGGGACGACCGAAAGCTCGGCGGGCGCGGGCGTGACCGGCTCGGACATTCGCGCCGTCCAGCGCGCCGCCCAACCGTCGCGGTCCGGGTGCGGGCGGAAGACACCGTGCTGCGGGATTTCGGTCCAAGGGATGTTGTGTTGGCAGCACCAAGAGGCGATGCGTTTGTCGCGGGCGTAGGTCAGGGCGTTGCCGGTTTCCTCGTGGCTCCAGAGATGCGCGATACCGCCGTGGCGGGCGTGGAGTTCGTCGAACACGTCCGGCAGTCGTCCGACGCGAGTCGTCAACCGTCCGCCGCGCGCACGCAAGCGGGCGTCGAGTTCCGCGAGGGATTGGTTGATGAAGACGAGGTGCGATGGGTCGAAATCGTCCGCGCGGATGATTTCCGGCTCGTAAACGTACAACGCCAAAAGCGGCCCGCCGGTCCGCGCCGCCTCGAATAATGGGCGATGGTCACGGACGCGCAGATCACGCTTGAGCCAGACGACTTGCAGAGCGGCGGACATCAGGAATAAATACGTTTTCCCCGACCCGACAGATGCGCGCGTATTTGACGTGCCGCCCGCGCAGAACCATCTTTCCACCGATCGTAAAATGCGGAAAGGAGGTGAATGACCACATGAAAAATTCTCTAATTTTCGCGGTAGTCCTGACCGCGTTGGGAGCGTTCGGCGCATCGCGCGCGGCCCAACCGCAAACGCAAGCTCCGGCGGCCTGTTGCAGCGGCGGAACCTGTTGCAACGGCGGCGCTTGCTGCGCATCCAAATAAGCCACCGTTTCGGAATAAGGCGGCTCTCCCAAACATCGGGAAAGCCGCCGATTCCTAACCGCACGCTTCGGCCCGCGCCAAAGCGATGCCACGCTCTACGCGTGGACCATCGACATCATGTCTTTGGTGTAGCGTTCGCCCGCCACCTGGAACTCGGCACACGCCTCGTCCAGTGCGCGCCTGTCATCCGCATCCAACTCGACGCCCAGCGCGCCCATGTTGTCTTCGAGGTACTTCACGCGCTTGGTACCTGGGATCGGCACGATGTCGCTGCCCTGTGCGAGCACCCACGCCAACGCCAGTTGCGCCGCAGTGGCCCCTTTCTTTTCGGCGAGGGATTTGACCGCGTTGGCGAGCTTGAGATTTTGCTGGAGCGCCTCCTCGGCAAATCGCGGGTTCGTGCGCCGCCAATCGCCTTCGGGCAGGTCTTCCACCTTCTGGATCGCCCCCGTCAGAAAACCGCGTCCCAGCGGACTGTACGGCACGAAGGTGATCCCCAATTCGCGGCAGGTGTCGAGCACGCCGTTGGTTTCCGGGTCACGGGTCCAGAGCGAGTATTCGCTTTGCAACGCCGCAATCGGATGCACCGCCACCGCGCGCCGCAACGTGTCCGGCGCGGCCTCCGATAACCCGAGCGCGCGCACCTTGCCGGCGGCGACGAGTTCGGCCATGGCACCCACTGTTTCCTCGATGGGCGTGCCGGGATCGACGCGGTGTTGGTAAAACAGGTCGATCACGTCGATGCCGAGACGTTGGAGGCTACCGTCGCACGCTCGGCGCACGTTGTCGGGTGTACTGTCCGTGCCGAGGCGGTTGCCGCCGGCGTCGAGCTTGAAGCCGAATTTCGTGGCCAGCACGACCCGTTCACGCGGCACCTCGCGCAGGAATTTCCCCAGGAGTTCCTCGTTTTTCCAAGGGCCGTAAATCTCGGCGGTGTCCAGGAAATTGCCGCCGAGATCGAGATAACGATGCAGCACGCGCAGGCTTTCGCCTTCATCGGCGGGTCCGTAGGCGAACGACATGCCCATGCAGCCGAGGCCGAGGGCGGTAACGGACAGGCCGGTGTCGCGGCCGAGCGGCCGGGTGGGAAGCGGGGAAGAGATCACCCCTCTGAAACGCACGCCCGGCGGCGGACGGACGGATGACCGATGCACCGGCTACTCCTGCACCTGGATGCGGAAGGTAAAATTCTTCTCCGCGTGGCCGTCGGCGTAGAGCAGGTTGACCTTGTTCTCCAGAAACGGATGGTAGGCCGCCTTGTCGGTGATGATCGGGATTTGCGTCTGATTGTAGTTTTTGAAGAAATTCAGGCCCGACGCCATCTGGCCATTGAGCGCGACGTTCCAATAATAACTCGTGCCCGACCTGGCCGCCTCGCCTCGATCCGACGGACACGCGAAAACCGCCGCGCCCTGCGTGTAGACGTTGAGCGTGTTGTCGATGGCCGCGCCTTCGTCGGAAGCGTTCGTGCGGCCGGCGACGAGCGTCGGCATGGTCATGTTGTGTTCGCCGAGGTACAAGCCCAGCGCCGAGCCGAGTTGGCGCAGGTTGGAAACGCACTTGGCCGCGTGTCCGGCTTCCACCACCCGCCCGTACACCGGCACGCCAATCGCCGCCAACACCCCGACGACGGCCAGCACCACGAGCAGTTCCACCAGAGTGAAGGCAGAATGCAGAAAGCAGAAGGCAGAAGGAGAAGCGGCGGAAGGCAGGCAACACGAATTTTTCTCTCCGGTTTTTTCACCTTCTACCTTCTGCCTTCTGCCTTCTGCCTTCATCAATTGGTGTTGCCGAATTGGAGGTTGCGCTGCATCTGCTCGATGAGCGGGGCCAGATCAATCTTCGTGTCGGCGTTGGCGTCGGCGTAGAATGACTTCAAGCCCTGATCAACGATCTTGGCGCCCATCTGGTCGTCCATGCCGCGCACCGGGCCTTCGCCGGAGTGCTTTTTCATTTCCTCCAGGGCGCGCGCGACGAATGCCTTGCGCTTGGCGGGGTCCATCTTGTTAAAAACCTCCATCATCTGCCGGAAGTCGGACGGCAGCGTCGCGTCGAGGAAGGCACTCTGTTCCTCCTTGGTCATGGCGAGGAAAAACCGGCGCGTGGAGCCGCTCTTTTGGAGATCCTGCCGCTGCTGGAAGGTCAGGTCGTTGAGTTGGTCCTCGGCGCGGCGGATCGTCCGCGCGCGGTCGCGGGTGTTCTCCGCATCAAGCTTCGCGCCGTCGAGGAACGCCGCGACGGACTCCGGCGTCGGCTTGTGGGCATGCAGCCACCAGATGACCGACCCGGCGGCGACCCACACGACGGCGAGAGCGACGGCGGCTTTGACCCAGGGTTTCATGGCGAAGGGGAGGACGGTTTCAGCGAACGCGGGCGTTGCGGCAGCAAATCTCCCACTTGTTGCCGTCGGCATCCTCGAAGAAAACGGCGTAATAACCCGTCGTGTAATCGTGGCAGTATTCGGGTCCCTCCACGTTGCGCGCGCCGGCCTGGAGAATGATCGCGCCGAGGCGGTTGACCTCCTCTTCCGTGTCGGCCCAGAAGGCGATGCGATTGGCGTTGCCGCGATGGCCCGACTCCTCGTTCAAAGCGATGAAGGGCACCGTTTTGAAGTCGCCTTCGACGGAATAACAGACTTCGATCTCCGCCGCGCGGATCTTCGGAAAACCCAGCGCCGGGAGGAACACGTCGTAGAACTTCCGCGCCTCCGCGAAGCTGGATACGCGCAGGTCAACATGGTCGAAAAGGTGACTCATTCAGAGGAAGGTTCCTCCTAACAAACACCCGCCGCCCGCCGACCGCAACCGGCTACAACTGGCCGCTGGATGGCGCTCTCCGAGCGGCATTGGTCGATGTTTGCGGCGCAGCCGCCTGAAATGCCAGACCCTGCGGCGTGACCGAAACCAGCGCCGCTCGGAGAGCACCGTCCACCTCTACCGCTGCATCGCCGCCACGAAGCCCGTATGGTAGTTGCCGCGTTGGAAGTCGGCGTTGCGCATGATCTCCTGCTGGAAGGGGATCGTCGTGTGGACTCCTGTGATCATGTATTCGCCCAACGCGCGGCTCATGCGCGCGACGGCCGAGGCGCGGTTGGAACCGGCGGTGATGAGCTTGCCGATCAGCGAGTCGTAATACGGCGGGATCGTGTAGCCCGCGTACGCGTGGCTGTCCACGCGGATGCCGCGCCCGCCGGGCGTATAATAAAGGTCGATCCGGCCCGGGGACGGCTGGAAGTTCATGGCCGGATTTTCGGCGTTGATGCGGCACTCGATGGCGTGCTGGCGGATCGTCGCCTTGGCGATATGCTCGGAGATCGGGTCGCCGGCGGCGATGCGGATTTGTTCCTTCACCAGATCGCAGCCGTAGACCTCCTCCGTCACGCAATGCTCGACCTGGATGCGCGTGTTCATTTCCATGAAATAGAACCCGCCCTTTTCATCGACGAGGAACTCCATCGTGCCGACGTTCTGATATTCGACGGCCTCCGCGAGCTTGATCGACGCCTTGCCCATCTGGGCACGCAATTTCTCGTCCAAGAACGGCGACGGCGCTTCCTCGACGATCTTCTGGTTGCGGCGTTGGATGGAGCAGTCGCGTTCGCCCAGGTGGATGACCCGCCCGTGGCTGTCCGCGACGATCTGGAACTCGATGTGGCGCGGGTTGACGATCAGTTTCTCGAAGTAAACGTCCGCCTTGCCGAAGGCTTTTTCCGCCTCCGCGCGCGCCGCGTGGAAACCCTGCACGAGGCTCACGTCGTTGTGCGCCGCGCGCATGCCCCGGCCGCCGCCGCCGGCGCTGGCCTTGATCATGACGGGGTAGCCGATCTTCTTGGCGACGCGCAGGGCTTCGGCCTCGGTTTCCACGACGCCGTCGCTGCCGGGGGTGATGGGCACGCCGGCCTTGCGGGCGGCGTCGCGGGCGGCGTTCTTGTCGCCCATGGTGCGGATGGCGTTGGCGGGCGGGCCGATGAAACGGATGTTGCAGCTCTCGCAGACCTCCGCGAAGTGGGCGTTCTCGGAGAGGAATCCGTAGCCGGGATGGATGGCGTCCACGTCGCCGATCTCGGCGGCGCTGATGAGACGGTCGATCTTGAGGTAACTGTCGCTGCTGGCGGGCGGCCCGATGCAGATGGCCTGGTCGGCGAGTTGGACGTGGAGGCTTTCCTCGTCGGCCTGCGAATAAACGGCGACGGTCTTGATGCCCAGTTCGCGGCAGGCGCGCACGACGCGCAGGGCGATCTCGCCACGGTTGGCGATCAGGATTTTGTCGAACATAAAGGAGGGACGAAAGGGGAATTTGTCCACAGATTACGCAGATTTCCGCAGATTAGAAAAAAGGGAGAACGAGTCTCCTTTTCTCTTGCTGCCTTAAAATCCGCGAAAATCTGCGTAATCCGTGGACAAGACTCTGCTCCGACAGCCGTGCGTTATTGCAACCGGAAAAGCGTTTGGCCGAATTGCACCGGCTTGCCGTTCTCGGCGAGGATTTCCGCGACGACGCCGGTCTGCCCGGCCTTGATTTCGTTCATCATCTTCATCGCCTCGACGATGCAGACCACCGTGTCGGGCGTCACGCTCTGGCCGACCTTGACGTACGGCGGCGAGTCCGGCGACATCGCCGAATAAAACGTCCCGACCATCGGCGAGATGATCTCGGGAC
>CALMVM010000543.1 GCA_937873255.1 uncultured Verrucomicrobiota bacterium
ATCAGGAACAGGATGCGTTGCGCCAAGAGCGCGCCGACCGCCGGGAAGGCGAAAAGGAAATTCAGCCCCTTGTGAAAGAGCAGGTAACCCAGCAACAGGTAACCCAGCACGAAGCCGCCGAGCAGCACGGGCAGCAGCGGCGAACGCTGGCGCAACCCGCGCACGCGGGCCAGTAAGCTGCGCCACTGCACCCACAACAGCAGGCGGAAAAGGCGCAGGGTGCTCACGCGCGGGCAAGGTAAGACAAACCCGGCCGAAGGCAACGGGAAGACGCGAGGCGAAAATTCTTTCGGCACATCGGATCATGGTTTCCGAGGAGGATGTGCAGGACGATTTCCAGGTTTGATCTGGCAAAGGGTTTGCTATCTTTGAGGAGCATGTCTGCGAGACCCGCCGGACTCCCTTCCCTGGATACGCTCGGCCGGGATCTCCTCCGCGTATCCGGGACGCGCAAACTGGTCTCGCTGGCGAGTCCCTTCGTGTTGACCGCGACCTTCTTTTTTCTGACCGCGCATGGATGGTGGCCGGTCGCGTTCGCGTGTCCGGTGCTGCTGAGTTTTCTCACCTACGGGTCCACGTCGCACGATCTTGTCCATCGTAACCTGCGCCTGCCGGCGTGGCTGAACGAAACCCTCCTGACCACCGTCGAACTGCTCGCATTCCGTAGCGGGCACGCTTACCGGACCGTTCACCTCAACCACCACGCCAGTTTTCCGGACACGGACGATCTCGAAGGCGCGGCGGCGCAGATGCGGTGGTGGCGAGCGTTGCTGGACGGCGTCACGCTCCAGTATCGGCTCTGGTTTTTTGCCCTGCGCCGACCCGGCGGCAATCGCCTTTGGGTGATGGTTGAAGGCTCGATGGCTCTTTTGTTGCTCGCCGGCTGCGCGGTGCTGATTCCGGTGACTCCCTGGCCTGCGGTCTACGCGGCTCTGATGATCGCGGGCAGTTGGGTTTATCCGTTCGCCACGGCGTTCCTGGTTCACGATGTCGGGGGCCGCGACGAGCTGGCGCAGACCCGGCTTTTTCGTGGTCGGATGCTCTCGATCCTTGCGTTGGAGCATCTCTATCACCTCGAACATCACCTCTACCCGCAGGTGCCGCACCACAACTGGCCGGACCTTGCCCGGCGGCTCGATCCCTACTTCGCCCGTCTGGGATTGCAGCCGGTCAAGCTTCTGTTCTAGCCGTGGAGTCCCCCTCCTCTTTGCCACCTGACGGTTCGCCTGCGACGCGGGAAGGTTTCGTCCCGGCGCTGATCGGCGATGGCCGGTCGCTGCTGGCATTGACCGGCCTTGCCCTGATGCTCTCGGGCGTCTTCGCGCTGTTTCTTTCGGTCAACGGCGCTTTCCTGCCGCAGGACATCGCCTATCTGGGCATGGATCCCCGTGCGCTGTGCGGCATCAACCAGTGCCGCATCGTGCATTTCATGTTCCACGACCGGTTTTCCTTCGGCGGGACGCTGATCGCGATTGGCACGCTGTACCTATGGCTCGTGCAATTCCCACTGCGGCGCGGCGAGGAATGGGCGTGGTGGGTCTTCGCGGTTTCCGGGGCGACGGGATTCACCAGCTTTCTCTGCTATCTGGGATACGGCTATCTGGATACCTGGCACGGCATGGCGACGCTGGGGCTGCTGCCGCTCTACCTCGGCGGCATGTGGAAAACCCGAGCGTTGCGGCGGACGAGGATCGGCGGGTGGCGTTCGCTACGGCAACCCGCCGTACCGCTGTCGTGGAAAACCGGCGCGGGCTTCGGCCGAGGCTGCCTGCTGGCCGCAGGCATCGGAATGACTGGCGCAGGCGTGGTCATCATGCTCGTGGGCATGACGGCGGTGTTCGTGCCGGAGGACCTGGTTTTTCTCGGGATGCGCCCGGAAACCCTGAACGCGATCAACACGCGCCTGATCCCGTTGATCGCACATGACCGGGCGGGGTTTGGCGGCGGACTGGTGTCCTGCGGATCGACGGTGTTCCTGATCGTGTGGAAGTCGCACCTGACAATCGACCTCTGGCAGGCGTTGCTGTTTGCCGGCACGGTGGGGTTCGGCTGTGCCATCGGCGTGCACTACCCCATCGGCTACCTGGCACCCTCCCATCTGGCACCCGCCTGGCTGGGCGCGGGCATTTATTTGCTCGGGATGTTCTGCGCGTGGCCCGTGATCAACGCGCCACGTTTCCACTCCGACGCTTCACCGGTTGCTCCGGACCGCCTCTGAGAGCGGCCACCTCGCGGTCTTCCAGGTAGCGCCATTCGCCGGAGCGCAGTTTGCCGAGCTTGAGCGGACCCATCCGCACGCGCTGGAGACGTTGCACTTCGTAGCCGACGGCCAGGAGCATCAGGCGCACCTGACGTTTCAATCCCTGGCGAAGGATAATCTTGAGCTTGTTGGGCGCGAGGCGGTGAACGGCTTCCGCGCGGGCGCGCACGCGTTCGGGCGGGGCGTCCGGGTGCGGCGGATCGACGGCGATGAACACACCCGCCAGGAGTTTCTCCGCCAACCCCATGTCGAAGGGCCGGTCGAGGATGACCTCGTATTCCTTTTCGACCTTGTAGCGAGGGTGCGTGAGCCTGAGCGACAGGTCGCCGTCGTTGGTCAAGAGCAGCAGCCCCTCGCTGTCGCGGTCCAGACGTCCGACGTGGAACACCCTCGGAAAATCCGCCGGCAGCAGGTCGAACACCGTGTCGCGCTGTTCGGGGTCGGTGCGGGAGGAAAGAAAGCCCGCCGGCTTGTTGAGCAGAACGTACGCGGGCCGCTCGACGTGGACCGGCCGGCCATCGACGCGCACGTTGTCGGTTGGCGCGACGGTCGTGGCGAGCGATTTGATGGCGTGGCCGTTGATCGACACGCGCCCCGCCGTGATGATCCCCTCGCAAGCCCGGCGCGAACCCAGCCCGGCGGACGCGAGATAACGGTTGAGGCGCACGGCGGGAGGGAAAGCGGAAGTAAGAAGGCAGAAGGTAGAAGGAGAGAGCGGAGTCCGGAAAACAGAGAAGCTTGGGGCGCTTTTCTTTTCTCCTTCTACCTTCTGCCTTCTTACTTCCGCCTTTTCCTCAGGCGTCCGGCTTGGTCTTCGGCAGGCCGATGACCTTGGCGTCCGCCTTGAAGACGCCGCGCTTTTTCATCAGTTCGACCCGCTCGAAACGCTTGAGGACATTGCGCTTGACGGTAATCTTGGAAGCGCCTTTGAGGCTGCGATGCTGGGACATGACGAAAAACGGGTAAAGGGCTGGACTGAAAAGGATGGGTAAGGTGTCAGATTTCCGACCGATGGCAACCGGAATTTCAGTCCGGCCAAGTCGGTCGCAAAAAGATTCGGTGCAGGATCAGCCAGCTATGAGCAACCAGCAGAACACTGGCGGCACCGATCATCAATCCTGCCATCGACACAAAGATAGCCGACTCATGGCGCAGGTAATTATGTCGGATTGGCCACACGAGGAAGTACATTGGCAAGCTCGCCAATAACAGGTTCACCATGACGAACGCGGGCATCCTCTCCAGGCGAGTCAACCATTTTGCTCCGGTCAGACAGACCACCGCCAATAGGATAAACGGCGGCAGTGCGAGCAGGTGCATCCAGCCAAACGGCTCATACGGGTCGGTGTAAGCCGCGCGAATCAACTCCCACGAACCCACCGGCTGCCGGAGCCGGTGCGATGCCACCCACCAAAGCAACAGGAACGGCGTAATCCCACCAAAGAACAACGTCAATCCGCTCCAAGCCAGCCGTCCGCGCCATCCGTACGTCTCCTCTTCCGTGGTCGCGCGCATCATCAGGTCCCCTGCAAGTGTCTTACAGGATGCCCAGCTTCATCTTGCCCGTCTCGGTGATCATGTGCTGGTTCCACGGCGGGTCCCAGACGAGCGCGACCTCTGCTTCGGCGACGCCGGGGATCATGCGCAGCTTGCTCTCGGCGTCGGCGGCGATGCTCGGACCCATGCCGCATCCGGGCGCGGTGAGCGTCATCTGCACGTGAATTTTGCTGCCCTTGCCGGCCGTCTCATTCGGCAAGACCTCACAGCCGTACACCAACCCGAGATCGACGATGTTGACCGGGATTTCGGGATCGAAACACGTCTTGAGCTTGTCCCAGGCGGCTTTCTCCTGTTTGGCGGGATCGAGATCGGCGTCGGTGAACGGAATTTCGGCCGGCTTGCCGTCGGCGGTCAGGCCGAGGGCATCGGCGTTGGCCTCGCTGATGCGCGAAAGGCCCGCCGGCGAGGCGACCGTGTAACTGCCGCCGAGCGACTGGGTAATGACCACGGTCGTCCCCGCCGGCAGCGTGATGATCGTGCCGGCCGGGATCTGGATGGCCTCCACGTCGCGGGAGAGAGTGATTTCGGAGTTTTCGTGCATGGGAAAATGGGGAAGGAGAAATTACTCCTGCGCGGCCGGTTTGTCCATGAGGACGACCTTGACCTTGCGCCCGCCGCCGGTGAGCGAATCGTAGAGCGTCGGCGCGGGGGCGGGCGGCGTCGGCGCGGCGGGAGCAGTGGCGTTCGCGCCGCTGACGGGGATCGTCGCCCCCGTCGGCGCGAGCGCGGAACGCAACGCGCCCTCGACGAGTTGCGCGCAATGGATCTTCATCGGCGGCAGCGCGCCGAGCGGGGCGGCGAGTTCCGCGCCGGAAAGCGTCAGCGCTTCCTCCGCCGTCTTGCCCGCGATGAGTTCGGTCGCCACGCTGGCCACGGCAATCGCCGTCTGACAGCCGAAGGTCTGGAACGTCGCCCGGTCGATGACTTTCTTTCCGTCCTGTTCTTTGAACTTGACCCACATCCGCAGCATGTCCCCGCAGTCGGGGCTGCCGACGGTGCCGACCG
>CALMVM010000544.1 GCA_937873255.1 uncultured Verrucomicrobiota bacterium
GGGGCGGGCCGCCGCGTTCGCCATCGCCAGCCGCCTTTTCCGGTTTGACCTTCACTAGGCGCACACCTTTCCCGTGCGGGCGTGGGAGGTCAAGGCGTAAGGGGGAAATGACGAACGTTGCGGGCCGCCGGGTGGCGCGGCGTGCATTGGCCGGGACGCGCGGCGGGGTCCGTGCGGGCTGCATGATTCCATCCTATGCATTTCGCATGCCGGCCCGGGAAAGTTTGCAAAACCCGTTTGACATCTCCCCGGCGTCCCCCTACTTTTCCGCCCTCGCACTCCCCGCGCGATTCCTTTCGTATGAAGACCTTTTCCGCCAAAGCCAACGAAGTCGACCGTAAATGGTGGCTCATCGACGCCGCCGAACAACCCCTCGGTCGGGTCGCCGCCAAGGCCGCCGTGCTCCTGCGCGGTAAGCACAAGCCGATCTTTACCCCCCACGTGGACACGGGCGACTTCGTCATTGTCATCAACGCGGAAAAGGTCGCCGTCCTCGGCAAGAAGGAGACGGACAAGGTGTACACGAGCTTTTCCGGCTTCGTCGGCGGGCACAAGTCCGAGAACGTCAAGCAGCGCCGGGCCCGGCACCCCGAGAAATTGGTCGAGTTGGCCGTGCGCGGCATGATCCCGCACAACCGCCTGGGCCGCTCGGTTTACACGAAGCTCAAGGTGTACACGGGCGCCGAACATCCCCACGCCGCCCAGCAGCCGGCCGCGACCACGATCTGATTTTTCCTCTACTCTCATGGCTCAAGACAACGCATTCGTCGCCACCGGCCGCCGCAAGACCGCCGTCGCCCGCGTCCGCATGACGGCCGGCACCGGCCAGATCAAGATCAACGGCAAGTCGTTCGAGGAATATTTCCCGACCCGCCCGCTCCAGACCACGGTGCTCAAGCCGCTGGAAGTCGTCAACGCCAGCAAGACGTACGACGTGACCGTCAACGCCACCGGCGGCGGCATCAATGGCCAGGCCGGCGCGGTGCGCCTGGCGGTTTCGCGTGCGTTGATCCTCGCGGACGAGACCCTGCGGCCGAGCCTGAAGGTCGAAGGTCTGCTTACCCGCGACCCGCGCATGAAGGAACGTAAGAAGAGCGGCCAGCCCGGCGCGCGCAAGCGGTTCCAGTTCTCGAAGCGCTAAGGCACGGACAGACAGATTTTACCAAGGCGCGACGGCTTTTTGGCTGTCGCGCTTTTTGTTTTCCGGCGTCAGCCGGTCGTTCTGGCAACTGGTAGGGATGGCTCTCCGAGCCGTCCGTGGATATTGGCTTGGATGCGCAACGAGCGCACGGGGCGCTTTGCCGGAAGAATTTACGGACGGCTCGGAGAGCCATCCCTACCATTTTTTGGACGTCGCTGGCGCGGCCCTACTTCCTGAACTGCTCGAAGATCTGATTCGCCTCGTCAAGCGTCTCCTTGCTCCCGATGTCAAACCACGTCCCCTTCACCGGATACGTGTGAACGGCCATCCGGGGATAGAGCCACTGGATGAACCGCCCCGGCTGGTCGGGGTTGTTGCCCTCGGCGATGTAGGTGTTGAACATCGGCACCGTCGCCTCCGCAAAATAGTAGAGTGCGATCCCCGTGATCGTCCCCGTTGGGTTCGCAGGCTTCTCCTCGAACGCGGTGATCCTGCCATCGGCGTCGAGGGTCAGGTTGTTGTACTTCTTGATCGCTTCCAAATCGCCCACGTCGTAGGTCGCCAGGACGGCGTCGCGGCCTTTCGTGTGCTCGGCAAAATCCGAGAGCGGCTCGCTGAAAAGGTTGTCGCCCGCCACCACGAGCAAATCGTCGGTGTCGAGATGTTCCTGATTGACGACGAGGTGGATATCGCCAATCGCCCCGAGCTTGTCGGTGTCGCTGGTGGACTGGTCGTTGACGATCTTGAACCGCATCTTCGGCGCGCGGGCGTTGTAGCCGTCCGCCCACGCCTGGAAATCGGCGGCGAACTTGTTGTTCGTGACGATGTACACCGTGCCGATGCCCTCGATGGGCGCGAGATTGTCGAGCACCCACTCGACCATGGGTTTGCCCGCCACGTCGAGTAGCGGCTTGGCTTTGTTGAGAGTCAGCGGGTACAGGCGCGTGGCGTAACCGGCGGCGAGGATGAGGATGTTCATATTAACTTATCGGAAATGGCTTCCTTCGGGCAGTTCGACGTAATCCAGGTCGACGCCGTGGGTTTCACGTAGTCCCAGGAGAGCGACAAAAGCAACCGGGATCACGATAGCCGCAGTGATCTCGGCAGCTTGAAGCGGCGAATGCGAACCCTTCAGCGCCTTGTAAATCCAAGTGCAAGGAATCAGCGACGCGCGCACGAAGTTGGGAATGGTCGTTGCCGTGGTCGCGCGCAAATTTGTGCCAAACTGCTCGGCCGCCATCGTGGCGAACACCGCCCA
Organism: uncultured Verrucomicrobiota bacterium; assembly: GCA_937873255.1. Taxonomy (GTDB): domain Bacteria; phylum Verrucomicrobiota; class Verrucomicrobiia; order Chthoniobacterales; family SZAS-18; genus CAHJWO01. The sequence continues at coordinate 2,400 of CALMVM010000544.1, forward strand.
ATAGCCAAGTCCCACTCCCAGGCCGAAGATGATCGCATACAACGTAGTACTGCTGCGGCCGTCCGCCGAAAAGTACGCCCACAAAAACCCCGTGCTGACCATGAGGCCGAGACCCACCACCTTTTTCCGTGACTGCAAAAGCTGACTCAGGGTGCCGTTGAGGAAATCGCCGACCGTGATGCCGAGGTAGGCCCACATCACGCCGTCGCCCGCCGTAACCGTCCCCTGGATGTGGAGTTCGGCGGCAAACTCCGGGCAGTAGGTCACGATGATGCCCACCGCGTACCAAAGCGGTACGCCGATCAGGATGCAGCACAAATACCGGCGGAACCGGCTGAAGTTGGTGAAAAGACTCAGGAAATTGCCGCGTCCGATTTCGTCGTGCGACGCCTTGCGCTTGAACATCGCGGACTCGGATACACCCACGCGCAACGTCAGCAGAGCAAAGCCGAGCACCGCGCCGATGGTGTACGCCGCTCGCCAGTTATCGTGCAGCACCTTGCCGGTCAGGCCCGCCGCAACTGCGCCGAAAACGCCGACGGTCGTGACGATCATCGTGCCGTAGCCGCGCAGTTCGCGGGGAAGAAGCTCGGCGACGAGCGCCATGCTGCCGCCGAGCTCACCCGCCAGACCGACGCCGGCGAGCACCCGCCAGAACGCGTAGGCCACGAACGATTGCACGAACGCGTTGGCCAACGTCGCGGCCGAGTAGAGCGCGATGGAGCCGAACAGGAGCACCGTCCTCCCTTTGCGGTCGCCGAGGATGCCCCAGAGGATGCCACCGACCAGCATGCCGGCCATTTGCCAGTTTTGCAGCAGCAGGCCGTTATTGGTCGTCTCCAGCCCGAGCGATTGGAGGCTCGGGATACGCACGATGTTGAAATGCAGCAGGTCGTAGATGTCCACGAAATACCCGAGCGCGCCGACGAGCACGGCCGGTTGGAGGAGCAGGCGGAGCTTGGAAGTTTCCGTCGAGGTCATGCGGGGAGGTCGGCCAGCGTAGGAACGAACTCCGCAAATGTACAGCGCGGGATTGCGGCCGGGGATTTGTGGCGGGGCGTAAAGGAGGTAGATTCCAAATGCCATGCCCATCGACCGCCCCAAAGTCATCACCCTGGGCCACTCGCCCGACCCGGACGACGCCTTCATGTTTTACGCGCTCGCCGCGCACAAGATCGACACGCGCGGCTACGAGTTCGAGCACATCCTCCAGGACATCGAGACGCTCAACCAGCGCGCGATGCGCGGGGAACTCCACCTGTCCGCGATTTCCTT
>CALMVM010000545.1 GCA_937873255.1 uncultured Verrucomicrobiota bacterium
CTCCACAACGGCGTCGCCGCGTTCATGGGATCGACGGCGAGCACCATCGGCGCGCCGTTCGATCCGCCCGCGCCGCCCGCCTGTCGCATGCCGTAAAGCTGCGTGACCAACGCCCGGGTGTTCTCCGATACGTTCAGCGTGTGCACGCCGCCGTTCGCGCTCCGTAGCGACACTCCGCCCGCCGCCGAGATTTCCAGTTGGACGGGCTGCGACGGGTTCGCCGTCGCCAGCGCCGTTTTGACTTCCGGGCTCGACATGAGGCTGCTCGTCAACGACGCCTGCTGATCGGCTGGCGTCGGCGTCTGCACGGCGGGCGTCGCCTGCGCCTGGGCCAACGCGGACGCGAAGGTCACGTCGCTGGCGGCGTCGGTTTTCTTGGCGGTTGACGAGGTCAGCCGGTCGGAAATGCTGTCGATCACGTTGCCGGCGAAAGACGCGGCGGCGTTCAAAAGGATGGGAGCCATAAAAAGAGGAGATTCGCGCCGGTTTCACCGGGTTCCGCCTCCCTAAGCAACGCATATGCCACGCGGCGTCCCGCCTGGCCACGCCCGACTCCGACACCGCGTCCTCGATCAAGCGGCTTCCACTTCCCGACCTATCTCCGACCCATCTTCTATCTCATACTGGTTCAGTTTGTTGCGCAGCGTTCGAATGCTGATCTTCAGGAGGTTCGCCGCCTGCGTCCGGTTGCCGGAAGTCCGCTCCAACGCGCGCAAAATGTGCTGTTTTTCCATCTCGTCGAGCGACACCAGCGCCGAGTTGTCTGGCTCGACGACCCGCACCGGCTCCCGCACCGGGGTAAAAGTTGCCGGGACTGGCTCCGACGAAGTGTGTCCGGCGACGACCGCTCTCGGGCGAGATTCCGAACCGGGCAACCCCAAAGCATCCTCCTTGATGACCGGACCGTCCGCCAGGATCACGGCGCGTTCGACGAGGTTCTGCAGCTCGCGCACGTTGCCAGGCCAACCGTACGCGGCCAGCGCCTGCTGCGCGCCGTCGGAAAAACCGCGAATCTTCGCGCCGTAGTGGCGGCAGGCGCGTTCGAGGAAACGATGCGCCAGCAGCACGGGGTCGCCCTGGCGCTCGCGCAACGCGGGCACCTTCAGCGGGAAGACGTTGAGCCGGTAATAGAGGTCCTCGCGGAACTCTCCGTTGTCGACGGACTTCTGCAAGTTGCGGTTCGTCGTGGCGATCACGCGCACGTCCACCTGGATCGTCTTGTTGCCGCCGACGCGCTCGAATTCGCGCTCCTGCAACACCCGCAGCAGCTTGGCTTGCACCTTGGGCGAGATCTCGCTGATTTCGTCGAGCAGAATCGTCCCGTGGTGCGCCAGCTCGAAACGCCCCTCGCGGCGTTCGTTGGCACCGGTGAAGGCTCCCTTCTCATGCCCGAAAAATTCGCTCTCGATCAGCGTCTCGCTGACGGCCGCGCAGTTTACCTTGATGTACGGGGCCTGCGAACGCGCGCTGGCCTTGAATAACTCGTTGGCGACAAGTTCCTTGCCCGTGCCGTTCTCGCCGTTGATGAGCACGGTCGCGTCGGTTGGGGCGACCTTGGAAATGAGCGTGCGCAGGCGGACCAGTTCCGGGCTCTCGCCGATCAGGCCGCTGCCCTGCGCCTGCTCCTGGTTGAGGTAGTGGTTGACCTTGACGACTTGGCTGAATGCCTCGGCTTTCTCCAGGGTCATCACGATCTGGCTGAGCGCGAAGGGCTTCAGCAGATAATCCAGCGCCCCGGCGCGCATGCACTCCACCGCCGACTCGATGGACGCCTGGCCGGTCATGATGACCACCGCAGGCCGGTCGGGCTGCTGGGCAAGTTGGCGCAGGAAATCGATGCCGTTGCCGTCGGGCAGGTGAATGTCGGCGAAAACGAGGTCGTAATGGTCTCGCCGCAGGAGGCTCTCGGCCTCGGCAATCGTCCCGGCGGAAACCACCGAGTAGCGCCGGCGTCGGAGGTGTTCCTCCACGCTCTTGCGGATGATGAATTCGTCGTCGAGGACGATGATCTTTTCTAAGATCATGGGTGGAAAGCCGGGGACGCATCGACCCGTGGGCGGGCCAATCGTTGGCACGCCTCCCATCGGATCGGAGCGATGGGCTTTCCTATAGCAATCTCTTTGCCACCTGGGGACAATCCCTCACAAAAACACTCGCGGGCCTCCCACCGCGCCCGGAGGCTCGGCAAAAGGCCCGCTTTTTTGAAGTGCGCCGGCCGCCGCGAGGGGCGGCCGGTTTCTAAGCGGTCGGCGACGGTTCGCGCTTAGCCCTGGAGGAGCTTGAGGGCGACCTGGCTGGAGCTGTTCGCCTGGGCGGTCATCGAGGTGGCGGCCTGGACGAGCACGTTCTCGCGGGCGAAGGCCGCGCTTTCCTTGGCCACGTCCACGTCGGTGATGCGGCTGTTGGCGGCGGAGAGGTTATTTTCCGTGGTCGTCAGCATCTGGCTGGCGTAGTTGAGCCGGCTGCTCTCGGCGCCGTTTTGGGCGCGGGAGGTGGCGACGGCGGTCAGGCCGCCGGTGATGTCGCTGACGTTCAGGCTGCTGAGGTCCGTGGCGGCCGTGATCGTCGTCACGTCGTTGGCGAGCGTGGACTTGCTGATGTTGACGGTCTGCGTGCCGTCCTCGCTGGTGCCGACCGCGAGGGTCGAGGCCGAGGAGCCCGAGGAGAACAGATCGACGCCGTTGAACTTCTGGCTCGTGAGGCTGGTCAACTGGTCCTTCAGGGCCGTGAATTCCTTGTTGTAGTTGGCCACGTCCTCGGTGCTCTTGGTCACGTCGGTGGAGAGCGTCTTCAGCTCGCTGATGCGGTCGAGCACCTGGCCGGCCGTGTCCATCGCGCCGTCCTGCGTTTGCAGGAAGCTGACGGCGTTGGCGACGTTGGCGTTGGCGGCGTCGGTGCGGTGCACGGCGGCGGTCATCCGCATGGAGACGGCGAGGCCACCGGCGTCGTCGCCGGAATTGACGATGCGCTTGCCGCTCGAGAGACGGGCGATGCTCTTCTGGAGCATGGAGTTGGCGCTATCGAGGTTGGAGGCAGCTTGGTTCGCGGCGGTGTTGGTGTTGATGACGACTGACATAATGGGTATCTTCCTTGATGGGTTGTGGTTGGATTTCGGGCGGCGTCCTTGCCGCCTTCCGACGCGGATTGTTTCAACCGCGTGATCCTTCTCATCGGACGGTCCCGGAAACCCTTTAGAGAAAACTTGCGAAAATCTTCGCGCGCCCGATTTCGCCGCGTCATCGCGCCAGGCTGTGCCGCCACATTTCGCGGAACGCGTCTTCGAGGTCACGCGCGAAACCGGCCGCGTCGCACAGGGGCGAACGGCGCATCCGCAGGCGCAGGGTGGTCCGCAGTTGGGTCAGTCCGGGCAAGTCGGCGGCACGCTCGATGGCTTTATTGATATAAGACTGCTCGTCGTGCGTGATCCAATCCCCCAGGTCCATGCGCGTCAGCAGGCTCGCGCCGACGCGGGCGGCGTGCCGGTCCCCGCGCAGGGTCACGACGGGCACGCCCATCCAGAGCGCCTCGCAGGTGGTCGTCGTGCCGTTGTAGGGAAATGGGTCCAGCGCGATATCCATGCGATTGTAGAGCCGCAGGTGCTCGGTGCGCGATTCGGTCATGTGCAGGAACTCGACGCGCGCGGGCTCGATGCCCTCCGCCGCGAACAGGTCGCGGAAGCGCCGGGCGATCACGTCGTCGGGATACGATTTGAGCAACAGACGCGAACCCGGCGTCGCGCGCAGGATCGCCGCCCACGCGCGAACGAGCGCCGGCGGCATTTTCTGCACGGTGTTGAACGAACCGAAGGTCACATACCCGTTCGCGGCGGCGGGCAGCGGGCCGATCTCCAACGGGTCGCCCTCGCACCCGTCGCCGGGTAAGTCCTCGCCGGGCCGGCCGAAACAATGGAAGCCGCGCGGCAGGCGCACGACCGTTTCCGCGCTGAGTTCGTCCGCCTCGCCGGGCGGCTCGGTGATCGCGTCGCTCAGCCGGTAGTCCATCGCGCGCATCCCGGTCGTTTGCGGATACCCGAGCCAGGAAACCTGCACGGGTGCGGGCTTGCGCGCGAAGACGAGGAGCCGGTTGTCGCCGGTGTGGCCGGCGAGGTCCACGAGGATGTCGATGCCGTCGGCGCGGATTTGCGCGGCCACGTCCTCGCTGCGTTCGCCGTGGATCAACCTCCAATGGTCCGCCGCCGCCCGGAGCGCCTTGGTGGTGTCGTCGTCGGCGGCGTTTTCGGCGTAGAGGAAAATCTCGAACGCCGCCTTATCGTGCCAGCGCAGCACGGGCAGCAGGAAATGCGCGACGGAGTGGCGGTGGAAATTCGGCGACACGTAGCCGACGCGCAGTTTCCCGCCCTCCCGCGAACGCGCGGCCGGCGGCCAGGTGGGGAACAACGGCGCGCCGTGCCAGCGGTCCCAGTCCCTGTGCGCGTCGGCGACCTGGCGGGGGGTCAGGTCGGAGCGGTAATTCATCGCCGCGACCCGGCGCGAACGGGCCGTGGGCTGTTCGGGGTCGATCTCCAGCGATTTGGCAAAAGCGAGGTCGGCCTCGGCGGCGTGCCCGGCTTTCACGAGCGCGCCTCCTAATAATAGATAGGCGCGGGCGTTCCGCGGCTCCAGGCGCAGGCTGGCGAGGTATTGCTCGACGGCGTCGTCGATCTGCCCGAGGCGTTCGAGGCTGTGCCCGAGGTAGAGGCGGACCCCGGCGTGCTTCGGGTCGAGGCCGGCGGCCATCCGCAACGCACCGGCGGCTTCCTTCGGGCGGTGAGCAGCGCGCCGAGTTGGAAAAGGGCCGCGACGTTCCCCCGGTCCAGTTCGGCCGCGCGGAAATATGCCTGGACCGCCTCGGTCGTGCGACGCAGCCGCTTGAGGACGTGGCCGAGATGGAGCGCGTACAGGGACACGGCCGGGTTGGCCTGGAGGGCGGATTGCGCGTGACGAAGCGCCTTTTCATCGTCGCCCTCTCCATAATAGAGCAC
>CALMVM010000546.1 GCA_937873255.1 uncultured Verrucomicrobiota bacterium
TTGTGAATTCGCGCCGCCTAACCACCCGCTCCAGCGAACAGCGGCTGGCGTCGGGCTCTTTCTGTGTTCCGTGCCTTGCGTGGCCAGCCTCTGTCGCTGAGCTTGGAGGCGTTAGGCGCTGGAGTTCCCCATGAAAAAACTACTTCTCCTGTTTTTGTCTCTCACTATCCTGACGGCTCAGGCGAAAAATGCCAAAATCGACGCGCTCTTGGCCAAGCTGTCGAAGTCGAGCCTGCGCTCAGGCAGCAGCGTCTGGCCTCTGATCGAGTTGCCAGCGGATGCTCCCGTCGAGCAGGTTCTGGATCGCCTGCAAACGAGCAGTCACCTGTCGCTCGGAGCGTATCAGATTATTGCCACCCAGAGAGCCGAGATGGTCCCTGACCATGTGCGGGTGCTTCCTGACGGCACGCCCGAGAAGCCAGCCATCAGAGAGTGGATCACTGCCGTGCTAGTCGATACTGAGCGCGGGCAGAAGATCGTTCTCATGCACTTCGACGGTCCGAAATCTTGGTGGACCAGTGTCTACGATGCCCCGTAGCGCGCCTAACAGCAACTGTGATGATTAAGCAGCGGTTTGGAGGGGAGTTTTGAGCAGGCCGTTAAGGTGGAGGAGCAGCTTTCGCATGACGGCGGTGAGTGCCACTTTGGCGGGTTTGCCGCGTCCACGCAGACCCTGGTAAAACGCTCGGAGCAGCGGGTTGTGGATGGTCGCGCACAGCGCGGCCATGTACAGGGCCTTGCGGGCGGGAGCACGCCCGCCCCGGATGTGGCGTTGCCCGCGCAGGGGGCCGCTGTCCGCGTTCATGGGAGCGACTCCCGCCAGGGCCGCGAGGGCCCCACGCGGCAGCTGGCCCAGTTCGGGCAGGTGCGCGAGCAGACTGTACGCGCTGACCGCGCCCACGCCCGCGACCTGAACCAACCGCTCAACGCGCGCCTTGACCTCGGCGCTGGCCGCGAGCACGAGCGCAATCTCGGCTTCGACCTTCCCCAAGTGGGCGGCGAGTTGTTTGGCGCGCAGGGCCGCCTCCTTTTTGACGGCGGGATGCTCATGATGCTCGGTGCGCCGGGCTTCGCGGGCCACCAGTTCCTTGAGTTGGTCGCGGCGGGCCACCAGCGCCGCCAAGGATGCTTCGCTCTCGCTGGGCGGCGTGTCGCCCTCCGGCTGCATGACAGCCCCGAAGGCGCTCAGGACGGCGGCGTCGAGCGCGTCGGTCTTGGCCAGGCAGCCCCGCGCACGGGCGAAGGCGCGCACGCGGGCGGCGTTGGGGACGCTCACGGGTTGGTCGGCGGCCTGGAGGGCACGCACGGCGGCGCGCTCGTAGCCGCCGGTGCCCTCGCAGACGACGTGGCAGGGCCGGCCGGTCTTGGTCTGGAGACGGCGCAGGTGGGTGAGCAGGCTGCGGTGGCCCGCCGGCGTGTTGGCCAGGGCCACGTTGCGCCCGGCCAGATCGGCCTGGAGAGTGAGCTTGGCCACGTCCAGGCCGACGTAATGCGTAGAAGTGGGTGTCTGCGTCCTATCATGGGGTTGGCCCTGCCTTGTGGATGCGAGCTGGCAAGGCTAGGCTTGCCGCTCTGGCAACGGTTGGAGTCAGCAACACCAGAGAGCCCGGGACGGATCTTGCAGCAGACGGGCAGCGACCTGTGGAGGTCGTGCTCCTCACGCGCTCTTGAACTCGCCCCCGGCTCGCCCCCGGGCCGGGGGGGCCGGCCCGGCCCCCCGGCGGTTAGGGGGGGGGGGCCCCCCCCGCGCGCCCCGCGGGCGGGGGGGGCGGCCCGGCCCCGCGGCTCTATCTGGCGGCTGCGCGCACACGCACGCAGCACCACGAATCTACACACGTCCGCTCATACAACGCGCTCCAGCGAACAGGCAGGGCGAGGAGGTCTTCTCCGTACTCCGCGCTTGTTTTCGCCCTGCCTGTCGCTGAGCTTGGAGGCGTCAGGTGGCATTCTCGGCACTCCGCCCCACCGTACTACTTCCGGTGCCGTTCGAGCAGCACCATCATTAGGAACGCCAGCACGTCGCGGTACTCCTCGTAGTCGTTGCGTTGCGCGATGCGTTCCAACTCGAAGCGCCGGTCCGTCCACGACGGCACTTTCTTCAGGCGCATGATCGGCGTGCCAGCGTTGTCCGTCAGGAGATACTTCGGCTGGAAAACGTAGATGCTCAGCACCCCGACGAACGGGACTTCCGCGATCAGCGAATCCATGATCCGCGCCATCACGCTCTCCTCCTTGATCGATCCCACCCCTTGGCCGGTGTGATCGAACACCTCGTAGTGCGCGCGGAACAACGACTTCATGCCCAGGCGGCCGATGGCCCCGAGCGACTGGCCCTGGTTGTTGGTGATGTTAAACTTCGCGGAGAAATCGATCACGCTGTTCGCGTTGATCGAGGCGACCTGCTGCTGCTGGTTCTCATCGGAAAAGACGTTGATGGCGTCGCGCAGCTTGAAGAGTTTTTGTTTGACGAAAAACATCAGCCCACCAGCGGGATCGTTGACGTAGATCGTCGGTGCGAAGGCGAACAGCTTGAAGCGGAAGGTCAGCGGGAAATTCATGCGGCGAGGGAACGTTCGGTGTAGAGGTGTTTGCGAAACTCCAGCGATAAAGAATCCGCCGGCCTCAGGCAAGCCCGATCTATGTTGTCGCGTAAAACCTGACCGGCCAGCCGTTTGCCGAACGCCGGCACCTTTGGAAATAATTTCCGTGTTTTCCCGCTTGCCGCTGCCGCTGAAAATCCTGCTGTGGTTCTTCGTGAACCTCGGCGCGCTCGTGGCCGTGTGCGTGCTGCTGTTCCACGCGGAATACCATTTCAACTTCGACTGGCTGTTCGCCCGCGGCGCGCACCAGCGCGTGGACGCCATGCGCGCGCTGCTCGTCGACGACCTCAACGGCCAGCCGCCCGACGATTGGGACGAGGTCGTGGAGCGGTTTTCCGACGCCTACCACGTGCGCCTCGCGCTCTACGACGAGGACGGCCGCCGCCTACTCGGTTTTCCCGACGAACTGCCCCCGGAGGTTCGCAATCCCCTGCGGTTGTGGCCTCGCCAACCGGCCCGGCGGCTGGAGCAAAAGACGTTCGTGCGCACCGGGTCGCCGACGCGCTACTGGCTGTTGTTCCACGCGCAGGTGGACAACCCGCAGGCGGGCGGCGTGCTCGGCCTCGACGTGGTCGCCGAATCGTCCAACGCCGGCATGGGCGGGCTGGTGTTCGATCCGTCGCCGTGGATCAAGCTGGCGGTGGGTGCGGTGATTTGTTCGGTGTTGTTCTGGCTGCCGCTCTTGCGCGGGGTGACGCGCTCCATCAGCCAGTTGACGCACGCCGCGCGCCAGATCGCCGAGGGGCATTTCGACACGCGCGTGCCGACGCACCGGCGCGACGAACTCGGCGTGCTCGCCGCCGCCGTCAACGCGATGGCCGTGCGCCTGGACGGCCTGTTGCGGGGACAAAAACGTTTCCTCGGCGACGTGGCGCACGAACTCTGCGCGCCCCGCGCGCGGCTCCAGCTCACGCTGGGCATCATCGAGCAGCGCGCCACCGACGAACCGGCGCGCCGGTACGCGCGGACGGCGATGGAAAAGGCCGCGCAGATCGCCGGGCTGGTCGATCAGCTCCTGGCGTTTTCGCGGGCGTCGCTGGCGGGTTCGGGTGTGCGGCTCGCGGTGGTGGAC
>CALMVM010000547.1 GCA_937873255.1 uncultured Verrucomicrobiota bacterium
CGACCGACAGGCCGGGCAGGAATAATTTCGCCGTGCCGAAGCCGAGCAGCAGCGCGGCCACGAGGAACGACGCCGCGCCGAAGAAAAAGAAGTGCAGTCCCGCGACGACCGCACCGACGGGGCCGATGAAGTTTTGCGCGGGGGAATTGGGTGTGGCGTACTGGCTGAAGGGAATCCAGGTCGGCAGATCGCGCGGCACGTAGGAGATCAACGCGAGGTAAAGCAGCATCCCCACGCCGAGCATGAGCAGGGCGGGGATATCGCTCCACGCGGCGGCGATGGCGGGCGGAGTGGATTTGGCGGCGGGCCGGGCCATGGGTGGTGTCTCGCGCATCGTAGCCGGGAAACGCGGAATCCGAAAGCCTAAACACAGCAAAAGGCGCGCTCGGGAACGGTGAACCTTGCTGCCGTGTGGCGCGCGGCTCGTAGCTGGGGGCGGAATTTTAACACAGAGACACGGAGACCCGAAGGAGGGCGGAAGGCTGGATTGGCGGAGCGAACGGCCTTCCTTTTTCCGCCTGCTTTTTCTTCCTCCTTCCGGCCTCTGTGTCTCCGTGTCTCTGTGTTAAAGTTGCGCGTTCCCCGACCAGCCGCGCCCCGCGATCACCCGCAGGCCGTGGAGCGTCAGGTCCGGGTCCACAACGTCGAAAAGGTCGATCCCCTGCTTCGCCAGAAACCGCGCGTCCCCCCCGGTCGCCACGACGCGGGCCTCGCCGCCGAGTTCGGCGCGCATCGTGCGGAGGATTTCGCGCACCAGCCCCCGGTAACCAAGAAGGGTCCCCGCGCGGATGGCTCCCGCCGTCGAACGCCCGATGGCCTGCGGCGTCGCGCCCGCGAACCGCACCGGCGGCAACTGCGCCGTGCGCGCCGGCAGGTAACCGCTCACCACCGCCCAACCCGGCGCGATGGCTCCGCCGAGGAATCGGCCTTGCCCGTCGAGCGCGTTGAACGTCGCCGCCGTGCCGAAGTCCACCCCGATCAGCGGCCCCGGCCCATGCCGCGCGAGCGCGCCCGCCGCGTTGGCGATGCGGTCCGCGCCGAGCGTCTTGCGCCCGGGATAACCGCGCAGATCGACGCCCGTGTTCGTGCGCGCATCGACTGAAAACACCCCCGTCAGCGTGTCCGCGACCACGCGCGCGGCGTCCGGCACGACCGAGGACACCACCGCGCGCCCAAAACGCCAATCAATGAGCGTCTTCTTCAAAGCCGACGCTCCGTCCGGCGCAAGCAGCGCGGTGGTCGGCAGCCGGCGCGTTTCTCCGATCAAGCCTGCTGCGCTCGTCAGCCGCAGCTTGGCCGACGTGTTGCCGAGGTCGATGAGCAGGAAATCGGCGCTGGTTCGCATCGTACGGCCAGATCACGAGCGGGATTCATCGGCGGACGCCTGATCGATTGTGGGGACGTCCCGCATCGGAGCGTCCAGGTTGCGTCCGCCCAACCACGCAGTTCAGCCTTTCAGGCAAGCCAGAGCGCGAGGAACTGCGCCAGGCGGCCCGTTGCTCCCGCGCGGCCAAACCGTGGCAAGCAGCGTCGCCGCGCCCAGCCCAAGGAAACCCCATGTCGAAGGTTCGGGCACAGTCGTCGTCGTTCCCACGATGATGCCGCCGCTGGGATTTTGCAGCGCGCTGTCTATCAAACTCAGCCCGTTGCTCCCCCGCACCAACTCCGCCCATCCATAACCGTCGTTGGACGTCGCGTTGATGGTCGAGGACGGCAAGCTGTTCTGGACATAATAGCCCAAATAAAAAGGAGTATTGAGCGGCGTCTGGAGGGTGCCGGTTCCGTTGCCAATATTACCGCTGAAAGGCTGTTGCGATTGGGCGTAACGCACGTCAAACACGGTCAGATTGCTGACGGAGTAGAAGGCGAACCCTCCTCCCACACTGAAGGTCGCCGTGGAGAGCGTGCCGCTGGGACTCAGGTTGAGGTCCAACGTGTGGCCGCCGTCACCCAGGCGGTAGTTCGCCCCGCTCCCAGGGTTGGCGGTGAGCGTGAGCGCCGGCTGGGTGAGGGCGCCTTGCACGGATGATCCAAAGAGATGCCATACGCCTGCGCCCACGAGAAGAATCCGGGTTAACTTCAGGATGATCATGGATCTGTGTGTCTACGCAGGGATGTTAAGAAAATCGCCCCACGATAGCAAGCATTAAGCCGCCCTTTCCATCCGGGAAGCATCCAGAATCGACGCCAGCAGCCCCGGGAAACGTCCTTGCAGATCGTCCGCACGCAGGAAGTTAATCAATTCGATCCCCCGCCGCTGGCTACGGACCACCCCGGCTTTTCGCAAAATCTGGAAGTGCCGCGAGCACGTCGATTTAGGCATGTCCAGGCCGGCGCGGGCCATCGTGTTCGCGCAGTTGATCCCGCCGGGCTCAGCCGTCAGCACGCGCACGAACGCCAGGCGCACCGGGTCCGCCAGCGCGTGGAGGATGTGCGCCAGCTTGAAGTTTTCGGCGGGAGGATGGTGGAGCGTGCGGATGATGGACGCGAAGTTAGAAGAAACCGGTTGCGGGGGCAATGAAATGGTAGTTCGGTTTTGTCGAACTATCCACTCCCCACGCTTATGGAAAACAAACCGGAAGAACAGCCCAAGGACATCACCCTGACCACCCGCCAGGGCCATCCCATTTCCAACAACCAGTCCTCCCGCACCGTCGGCTCGCGCGGGCCGGCGACGCTGGAGAACTACCAGTTCCTCGAAAAAATCAGCCATTACGACCGCGAACGCATCCCCGAGCGCGTCGTCCATGCGCGCGGCTTCGTGGCTTACGGCGAGTTCGAAGCCACCGGCAAGGTCGGCGACGAACCGGCCTCGAAATACACCCGCGCCAAGTTGTTCCAGGAAGCGGGCAAGAAGACGCCGCTGGTCATCCGGTTTTCGACCGTGATCGGCGGGCGCGATTCGTCGGAAACGGCGCGCGACCCGCGCGGGTTCGCGGTGAAGTTCTACACCGAGGACGGCAACTGGGACCTCGTCGGCAACAACCTGCCTGTTTTCTTTATCCGCGACGCGATCAAGTTTCCCGATGTCATCCACTCGCTCAAGCCCGACCCGGTGACGTTCCGCCAGGAACCGAACCGCATCTTCGACTTCATGAGCCAGACGCCGGAAGCCCAGCACATGCTGACGTTCCTGTTCAGCCCACGCGGTATCCCGCGCTCCTACCGGCACCAGGAAGGGTATGGCGTGAACACGTATAAATTCGTCAACGCCGAGGGGCAGACGCACATCGTGAAATACCATTGGCACCCGCACGAAGGCGTCCACAGCTTCGTGGAAAGCGAGGCCAAGAAAGTGCAGGGCGAAGACCTCGGCAGCGCCTCGAAGGATCTTTTCGATGCGATCAAGAAGGGCAACTATCCCAAATGGGATTTCTTCGTGCAGCTCATGAGCGACGACGAACACGCCGAACTCGACTTCGACCCGCTCGACGACACGAAAATCTGGCCCGAGGACCAGTTCCCGCTGCGCAAGCTCGGTACCATGACGCTCAATCGCAACGTCGAAAACTTCTTCGCCGAAAACGAGCAGATTGCCATGGGCACCGGCGTGCTCGTCGATGGGCTGGATTTCTCGGACGACAAGATGCTCGTGGGCCGGACGTTCTCGTACTCCGACACCCAGCGCCACCGCGTCGGCACGAACTACCTGCAACTCAAGGTCAACTCGCCGCAGGGTATCAAGCACCCCGTCGCCACCAACCAGCGCGACGGCCAGATGGCGGTCGCGGTGGACACGGGCGGGGAGAACCCGCACGTTAACTACGAGCCGTCGATCCACGGCGGGTTGAAGGAAGACAGCCGGCAAGATCATCCGATCCACCAGCCCGAAATCCACGGCAAGTTGACGCGCAGCGTCATCGACCGGCGCAACGACTACGCGCAGGCCCGCGCACGGTTCGTCACGATGAACGACTGGGAGCGCGAGGACCTCGTCGCCAACATGGGCAACCTCATGAGCCAGTGCGAGCGCGACGTGCAGGAACGCATGCTGTGGCACTTCTTCCTGGTGCACGATGACTACGGCAGCGGTGTCGCCAAAGCCCTCGGGCTGACAGCCAAGGACGTGCGGCATTTGAAGCCGCTCGCCAAACAGGTGCTCACCGACGAAGACCAGCGCCGTCTGGAAAACCTCGGCGCGAACGGCGACCACATGGACAAATCCAAATACGGCAAGCACACCGGCTCGGTGGAAACGCACCAGGCGAAGGCCGAGGATTTGCTGACGATGGCCGCGCAGCCCGACCCGCGGTACGCCACGAACAAGCCGGCATGACCCGGTGTCGGGTAATCACATCGTGAGGTTCGATGCGGCGGACGGCGAAAGCCGTCCGCCGGGTGGGGGTTAAACCACCGCGTCGGGTGCGTGGCGGCGCCGGCCAAACCCGGCCCGCCGTTCGTGTTTTAATCCCACCGCGCTCCTTGCTTTCGTCTGGGATCTGTCCAGCCCCGGCAGGGGCGTAAGAGCTTAGCCCACGGCGCAAGCCGTGGGAAAGGAACAGAAATCCTCTTAGCCCCGGCAGGGGCGTAAGAAAACCGGCGTGGTTATTCCAAAACGCGGGGCGTCTTTTCTTAAGCCCCTGCCGGGGCTATAACCGAAACGGACGGTCTTAACCCACGGCTCGCGCCGTGGGCTAAGGTCTTACGCCCCTGCCGGGGCTGGAAGCCACTGGGATAAGCGAGAGCCCCGTAATTATGCTTGCGCTGATTTGATGAAGCGGTAGAAAAGGGCCGCGATTGCGCTTCTCCTGCGCGCCGAGAAGGTTCCGAGTTCCACCGAACAGGCTTTGAGAATTTTTGCGCGGCTCGGTGGGCAGCGCAAAATCCGACCAACCATGAGATCCAGTCCTCGCCTCCGTCTGGCCGTCCTCGTTCTTGCCGCTGTCCTGCCGACCGCTCTCCGGGCAGCTTCCATCGGCGTCAATTTCGGCGGCACGACCTACGGGACGCTGGGACCCACGGACGTGGCGGGAGTGCCCGGCTTTGCGCAGTCGAATTACAACGACGTGACCGCGTATCCCAACGGTCGCCTGCTCAACGACAACACCGGCACGGCGACGACGGCCTCTCTCACCACCACCGGCACCATCAGCTTCGGCTCCCTCTCCGCCACGGTGTCCGGCCCGGACGAAATCCTCAACAACACGCGCGCCGCCGGCGTCGGGACGACTTGGTCGTTCACCGTCTCGAACATCCCTTACGACAACTACAGCATCATCGTCTACGAGCTGGACCTGACCGCCGGAGTGGTCAAGGGGATCAACATCGGCACCCTCACCTTTTACACGAGCAGCCCGGCCTACAACGCCGCCGGCTACATCGACGGTGATCCGCTCACGCCCTTCACGTACACCCAGGGCATCAGCACCACGGCCGGCGCGCCGACCCCGCTGAGCGACTACGTGTTGTTCACCGGCCTGAGCGGTTCCGCGCAGACCGTGACAATCACCGGCGCCGGCAGCAACCTGCGGGTCGGCGGCTTCCAGATCGTGCAGGCGGTACCCGAGCCTTCGGCCCGGGCAGCGATGTTGCTCGGCGGCGCGGGTGCGTTGGGTCTGGCGTTGCGCCGCCGCGCGCGGCCGGCGTAGGGGATTTGCGCCGTCGGGAAACGGTCGCGTTTTCAGACACGCGCCGCTTGCGACAAAGTGCCGCCGCGGCGTATGCTGCCCGTCCCCGCGCGATGACGACCGACCTCCGCCTCGCCCGCCGTCCGCGCCGCCTGCGCGCCAACGCCGCGTTGCGCGAGATCGTCCGCGAGACGAGCCTGCGCGCCGCCGACCTGATCCTGCCGCTGTTCGTCAGCGCGAAGATCGACTCGCGCCAACCCGTCGCCAGCATGCCGGGCGTCTTCCAACTGCCCGTCGCCGACGCCGTCGCCGAAGCCCTCGCCGCGCGCGATGCCGGCGTGCGCGCGGTGCTGCTTTTCGGCATCCCCGCGCGCAAGGACGAACTCGGCTCCGGCGCGTACGCCGACGACGGCGTCGTGCAGCAGGCCGTCCGCGCGATGAAGGCGGCCGGTCCTGAATTGCTCGTCATCGCCGACGTGTGCCTGTGCGAATACACCAGCCACGGGCATTGCGGGGTCACGGAGCACGGCGAGAACGGGCACTTCCACGTCCACAACGACGCCAGCGTGGCGCTGCTCGCCCGTGCGGCGGTGTCGCTCGCGGCGGCGGGCGCGGACATCGTCGCGCCCAGCGACATGATGGACGGTCGCGTCGGGGCGATCCGCGCGGCGTTGGACGAACGCGGCTTCCAGGACACGCCGATCATGAGCTACGCGTCGAAGTTCGCCAGCGCGTTCTACGGACCGTTCCGCGACGCGGCGGAAGGCGCGCCGCAATTCGGCGACCGGCGCACCTACCAGATGGACCCGGCCAACGCGCGCGAGGCGCTCCGCGAGGCGGCGACAGACGTGGCGGAATCGGCCGATATGCTCATCGTCAAGCCGGGCCTGCCGTACCTCGACATCCTCTGGCGCGTGAAGGAGCAGAGCGGCTTGCCGACGGCGGTTTACAACGTCAGCGGCGAGTACGCGATGGTGAAGGCCGCCGCCGAAAAGGGCTGGCTCGACGAGCGCGCGGCGGTCATGGAAATGATGACCGCCTTCAAGCGCGCGGGAGCCGACCTGATCATCACTTACTGGGCACGAGAAGTCGCGGCGTGGCTGCGCGAATGAAAGACCTCGAACGCTTGGACGAATCGACCGCCGCCGACCGCGTCGAGGCTGCCGCCGAGGAGGCGCTCACGGCCGAGTGCGAGGAGTTGGGCGAGACGCCCGACAAGCTGCCCGCGCCGCAGGCCCCGCCGCCGCGCCGGGGCGAGACGGCGGCGCATCTATTGCTCAAACGGCTCGCGTTATTTTGGGCGCAGAAGCAGGGCTACCATTCGTGCGCGTACGAGGTCAGTTTGCCCAACTGCCGCTACCGCGCCGACCTCGCCGCGTACATGCCGAGCAAGGGGCGCATCAAGGTCCGCGCGCACGATCCCGCGCTGCCCGCGATGACGCACCGCGTGATGGTTTGCCACACGCTGGGCAGCACGGCGATCTTCGAGTGCAAACAGGCGCGCTCGGATTTCCTGAAGGATTCGCGCAACACCCGCGAGACGCTCGCCGAACTCAAGGATTTGCGCGAACGCCGCGTCGAGTTGGAACGCGCGTTGCGGGTGCATTACCCGTCGCTGCGGGTGAGCGATTCGTTGTTTCAGGATTACCAGAGCCACGACTTCGGCGAACTACAGCACGAGAGTTACCAGAAGTGTCTTGCCCGCATCGCGCTGCTGCAAAACCGGCTGTTCAAGCAGACGAAGTTCGACACGCTGGTGCGGTATCGTTGCGGGAACCTGTTCTACGTCGTGGCGGAGGACGGCATCTTCCAACCGCACGAGATTCCGCTCGGTTGGGGCTTGCTGGTGCGCCGCGCCGACCGGCTGGAGCTGCGCGAAAAACCCGTCTGGCAGGACCTCGAAGACCACGAGCGTCTCGCGCTGTTGCACAAGATCGCCGCCAGCGGCACGCGCGGGCTCAACCGCGAGGCCGGCATCACGTTCGAGCAAATCTGGGAGGCGCGACGGCTGGGGGGATGAGTTTGCTCAGACTTTGACGGTCGGAGGAAAACTCGGGCAGAGGCGCGATTTCTTCAGCGGCCCGTTGGCATCGAAGAAGAGTATCCGCCCGGACCGTTCCCTGATCCACACCTCCCGCGCGCCCGCTTCGAGGTAGAGGTCTTTTTTTTCCAGCAGTTCAGGCATCGTGTTGCTGGGAGATTTTACCTCCACACAAATCTCGGGTGCCCGTTGGAAACTTGATCCGCCTTTGTGCTTCTTGAGAAACTCGTCCGACATCCAAACGGCATCGGCCACTTTTGTGCCGTCCTCCGTGTTGATTGCCATCTCCTGTAGAGCATCACCGCCCCGTATCTTTTTGAGCAGCAACTTCTGGATGGAGTTCTGAGCGAAGCGGTGGTCGTTGTGAGGAGGAGGACTCATGACGATCTGGCCCCAACGGTTCGTCTCGATCTCGAAGGGCAAATCCTGCAAGTACGGGTTGGCGCAAACCTCGTCCCACGTCATAGGCGTATCTTATCCTCCGGTCCGCGCCCCCGCAATCTTTTCCGGCCCGGCTCACGCCCGCGCCGCGTCCACCGGGCCCGCACCCGACGCGAACGCGTAAAGGTCCGCGTTGAGCCGGTCCTTGTTGAGCAGATGCAGCCCGTGCGGCGCGCCGGCGTATTCGATGTACTGCGCGTGCGGCAGCATCTTGGCGGTGCGTTCGCCGCTGACGGCAATCGGCACCGTCTGGTCGTTGTCGCCGTGGATCACCAGCGCGGGCACGTGGATCGCGGGCAAATCCTGCCGGAAATCCGTCGCCGAAAACGCCTTCACGCAATCCATCGTCGCCTTCGGCGAGGCCGGCATCGCCATTTGCAGCGTCCACTGCGCCTCGGCCGCGCTGACCGCCAGGCCCATCCCCAACGCCGCCGAACCGTAGAACGTCTTGGCGAAATTATTGAGGAAATCCGCGCGGTCCTTTTTCAGTCCGTCGAGCATCTGCTGGAACACCGAGGCATCCACGCCCTCGGCGTTGTCCGCGCCCTTGAGCAAATACGGCGTGACGGCGGCGACGAACGCCACCTTGCTCACCCGGCCCTCGTTGCCGTAACGGCTCATGTAGCGCGCCACCTCGCCCCCGCCCATGGAAAAGCCCACGAGCGTCACGTTGCGCAGTTCCAGCGCGTCCAGGAGCGCCTTCAGGTCGGCGGCGAGGGTGTCGTAATCGTAGCCCGTCCACGGCTGCGAGGATTTGCCGAACCCGCGCCGGTCGTACGCGATCACCCGCAGCCCGCGCTCGGCGAGGTACACGCTCTGGTATTCCCACATCTGGTGATCCAGCGGCCAGCCGTGAATGAGGACCACCGGGTCGCCCTGACCCCAATCCTCGTAATAAAG
>CALMVM010000548.1 GCA_937873255.1 uncultured Verrucomicrobiota bacterium
CCAAACACGCCTCGGGCTAACTCTCCCTGTGGCTCGGAAAAGTGGGTCTCGTCAAAAGGACTTTGGTCCATCCCGGCGACGCGATTCTCGCATTCGGGAGCACTCGAGTGATGCCTAAAGTGAGCAGTATGAACTACTCCTTCGGCGAAGATTAGATTTTCTCCACAACAGGGACAAATGAACCGGTCAGGGAAATACTCGCTTCGTTCGCAGTCGACTGCGAAAGCAAGCTGATTTTGAAATGTATCAAACGCCCTTTCCATCTTGCAATTGAGGCTCGTATTGCGCTTCGGGACCGTTAATTTGGGTTAGAATTCCATCTTTTGACCACAGCCTCCACTCGTACCGGTTCAAAGAGCGTGGCAGCATCCATCGTTGTACGGCTTGCTTGCTGATTTCGGCGACCGATAAAAGCCCCGCCCAGGAAACCTGTTGCTGTGTTCCCTGCAAAACTTCTCGGTAATTTGAAGCGAGCGGACATATGAAAACTTCTCGTTTCAGATTGTGTTGAAGGACATTTGAGCTGATTCCAATGTCGTCGAGGCACGCTCGAATCGTGCGAAGCCGCCAGTTGGGACCTGTGCCGAAGACATTCCCGTCTGCATACGGATGGTTGATGGATTTGAGGTAACGCCGCATTTCCTCAAACAAAGTTTGCGGAATCTGAAAATGTCCAAAGCCTTCGGTGTAGCCGAGAGGCCGAAAATAGCTCTGATTGTCGAGCTTGAGTCGGTTGTAAACCGATGACTTGCCGAGGGAAGAACTTGTTGTCACTGCGATCAGGCGAGCATGTTTAGCTTCCTGTGAAATCACGCCGACGCTGCTGGCGTATTTCTTTTTGAACAAATCACGAACATCTGTGCTGCGAAGTAAGCATGAAACCAGTTTTCCTCCCAAGAGCTGATTATAAGGCTGAAGGGCGCCAAGGATGTGTGCATCCATCATGTAGGTTAGGCGGGCCTGGCGGTCCACCGAAGTCCATCCAATGTCGCCATCACGTGCACGGAGATTGAACACCGGGTCTGTGAGTCCAATAATGCCCATCAATTTCCCGTTGGCTTCATCCCAGACAAGGAAGCGCATTCGGCGACCATAGCCGTTCGAGACTGGAACGCTCCACGTCAGCGCAGCTAGGCGGAAAAGCTCTGACTGCCAGGTTCCGCTCTCGATGAGTTCCAAAGCCGGCCTGATTGCCCCTGGATTGACCTCTGAGCCATCGGCAAAATATTGTCGATGCAGGGGCCACTTCTTTTCAATAAAATTGGCATTCAGGGTACGCTTTTCGTCGCGTTGCGTGGAATGACAATTCCGAAAAGCCTCTTTGCTTGCATTTGCCAAAGCGAGAGTTCCATTGATCTCTCGGGTAAACCCCAACACCCTCAGATGTTTGCGAAGCGCACGCTTGATTCGCGATTTGTGTTCGAACGCGGGTATAATCTTGGAGCTCATGAAGGCAGAATTTCCACCATCGCCTGATTCGGCAAGTGTGCATTGACTTCAAGGCCGCCGGGGTCGAACCGACCAATGCGGCGGGCGGCATACGGGTTTTTATGCTTTTCGGATGTCTAAAGTCGAGCAATTTGGTCAAGCGTCATCGTCACGCCTGCCGGATTCGCGGCATGGCAACCTAGTGCAGGCCGGGGAAAAGCTTTTCCCCCCGCGGGAGCCGCAGCATCTCCCGCTGCCCATTCGAGCGGGGACCCCGCAACGCCCCGGCCACGCCGCCCCGTCGTGGTCAACCCGGAAATCCGGCATAAATGGCCGTGCCGTCCACCGGCGCTAAAGCGCCGGACTTTATTCCAGTTTCCAAGTTGACCCCGCCGTGTCGTCGCACAGAGGTATTGATCATTTTGCCTTCGGGGAATGAGGTTGTGCCAACCCCCTTCCCCTCTAGCAAATCGTTGCCTTACTTTGAAGCTTTTTGTGCTGGAAACCCTTTCTTCTTCATCCAATCCGCGAACGCCTCCACGGCCACTTCGCGCAGGTTTTCCTCCTGAACATTCACCAGCCAATCGTGCCACTCTCGGGGTAGGTAAATCTCCACGGGCACCTGGTTCTCATCGCGTTTGGCCTGCCGGTGGCGCTGGAGGTTCAGTTTCCTTTGAGTCGCCAGATCATGCGGCGAAGTCTTGGGTCGCCCGCGCTTGGGTTTGGTGGGCTCCTCGTTGATAACTGTCTCAGACGCAGGAACTAGCAGTGGATTTTTTTTGCCCATAACGGGTGTTTCTGGTTGATTATTATTCCTAGGAATATATATTAATTGTGTCGGTAGCGGTTCATCGGCGCGGTGCAAAACGCCGGGTTCCAAAGCTGAAAACATCCATATGAAAACCACTAATTTACTCCTGCATTGTGGAGCCGCCAAAGTCGAGCGCGATTGGCTCGCCTTGATGGCCGCGCCCCGTTCGACCGATACCTGGTTCCCCATTCCTCATGAACGGTTGATCCGGGAGGTGGAGACCGCGCTGGAGCGGGCGGGGATGCGGGTCGTCAATAAAGCGCACGGCCTGAGCCCCGACGCCTGCCGTTACTTCGGCCTGTTGCAGGTCGCACCCGCCAACCTGAGTTGGACCACCCCGCAGCCGCCGACGCAGGATTACACCTACGTGCTCGGTCTGCGCAACAGCCACGACAAGCGTTTTCCCGCCGCGCTGGTGCTGGGCAGCCAAGTGTTCGTGTGCGACAACCTCGCCTTTTCCGGCGAGATCAAAATCGCCCGCAAGCACACCCGGTTTATCGAGCGCGACCTTCCCGTGCTCATCGCCCAAGGCACCGGCCAACTAGCCGACCGCTGGCACCAGCAGGACGAACGGTTCGCCGCTTACAAGCAGACGGAACTCTCCCCCGGCGAGGCGCACGATCTCATCATCCGGGCGATGGACGGGCACGCCTTTACGCCCAAGCAGATGCCCGACGTGCTGACCCAGTGGCGCACTCCCAACCACCCGGAGTTCGCGGAGAGCCGCACGGTCTGGCGGCTGTTCAACGCCGTCACCGAAGCCATCAAAGGCAGCCTGTGGGCCTTGCCCGCGCGCACGCAAGCCCTGCACGGCCTCCTGGACGCCCACGTCGGCCTGTTCGGCCGCAACTAACGTTCTTTCCACTCCCCACCTTTACCCCAAGCAAAAGGCCCCCGCGTGTTTCGACCACGCGGAGGCCCAGTTACAACACTA
>CALMVM010000549.1 GCA_937873255.1 uncultured Verrucomicrobiota bacterium
GTTTTTGAGCTCCATCTGCATCTGGTGTGGACGCCCAAATACCGCAAGCGGGTGCTGGCCGGGGAGGTGGGCTTGCGGGTGCGAGAACTGATCCGGGAGGTGTGCCGCCAGCACGAGGTGACGATCATGAAGGGCCACGTCAGCAGCGACCATGTGCATCTGTTCGTGTCGATCCCCCCGGCAGGTGACCATCAGCCGGTTGGTGCAGTGGATCAAAGGCAAAAGCTCGCCTCATTTGTTGGGGGAGTTTGCGCACCTGCGCAATGGGTTCTGGGGACGGCACGTGTGGGCGCGAGGGTACTTTTGTTGCAGCAGCGGGAATGTGACTGACGAGATGATCGCCAAATACATCGAGGAGCAGACCCAAGACAAAGACGATGATTTCGGTAGTGTCCTAATTTGAAACTGGCTTCTCAGCCCGCCGCCTCGCTGGCGATGGCGACTTTCACGGCGGCTTCGGGTGAGTCCACGGGCGGCAATGCTAGCACGGCGACGAACTCGGTGCGGTCGCCATCGCGGTAGCGCCAGGCGTAGCAGGTCGTGGCCTTCGGATAGCCGATCAGGACGAACTCCTCGACGATGCCCAGCCATGCTAGCTGGCCTTGGAACACCTCGCGCACGGCCTTGGAACCGACATGCTGCGAGTCGCAGCCGTGCATCGCGCGGATCGCCTCGCGCAGCGATTGGTAAGGGTCAGGCTGCATCGACGAGGTTCTCCGTGGTCCAGTGGGTTTCGGTCAAGCCCGCTTCCATGGCCGGTGTGCAGCGCAGGGTCGTGTGCGTCTTCACGAAGTTGTAGTAAAAAATATTGAGAGCGATGGCTGCCTTGAAGTTCTCCAGCTTCTTGCTAAATGCCAGAGTCAGCCGGGCCAGCCGCTTGCAGTGGTTGCGCAGGGTCAGGTTGCTGCGCTCGATGTAGCTCGTGCAAATCTTCTCGTCGTCTGGCTGGCCGATGATGACTTGCTTGCGGATCGTCACCAGTCCGGCGGGGCTGTACCTGCGCTGGTCCTCCTGCACCGGCTGCGAGTACCGCTTGACGATCTGGCCGTAGTCCACTGCCCCGCCGAACGTGCGCGCCACCGCCTCCGGGTACGCCTGCATGGCATCGCTGGAAAGCTGGACGCGATTGGTCAGCCGCCCGGCCAAGTCGTCCAAGAACGTGACGGCGTGGAACAGGTCGCGTTTGCCGACAAGAAACGCGGGAATGACCTTCGTTTGCGGGTCGATGGCGAGGAACGTCCACACGTCGCCGTAGTCCAGCGAGGCAAGCGAGGCATTGGCCGTCTTCTCCTTCATGCGGATGAAGCCCCACAGTTCATCAATCTCGATGCGGTTGCTGGTCAGCCCGCGCATCTTCTCATCAAGTAGGGCTTGGCACGCCTCGCCGACCCGCACGCCCAAGCGCATGATGGTGTCGCGGTGGACGCCGGTCTGCCGCTCGATGGAGCGGATGCTGTTGCACTCGGCCAACGCGGCGATGATTTGCACCTGCTTGGCCTTGGGAAGAATGTTTGCCATGCGCGCTCATACGCACTAGAATTTTGCAGCCATGGAACCGCTGCGCGTTGAGGAGCATCCCATCAAGATTTTCCAGGATGAAGTCGGCTGCTGGATGTACCGGCGGCTGGACACAGGCGAGGTGTTCAACTTTCCCCGGTGGTGGACTCCCGAGGTGAACGCCGCTCTCAATGCTAAGCCAGTAGGCGAAATTTTGGCTTCGGTGGCGTCCCCGTTTCTGGCCCCGGGTGCAACTCAATCAGGTCAACGTACGACTGGGAAAGGGTAAACACGCGCTTTCCATCCGGCTCTTGCGCTCGGTATGGATCAACGACGGGCACCATGATCCGTATGGCGAGCCGGTTGCTGTCCGGGTCTTGGCTGACGGCAAACCATCCCACAGCGGGCAGCGTGTTTCCGTACCCAAACTCGACTGAGGCTCCCGCCAGTTCCTCGTACGTCCATCTGGACTCGGTGTAGATCGGTTCTTCTCTGTCGAAGCGTAGAGGTGGTTCAAAGCCGGGCATCCCTCGCCTGTAGCCGACCCACCCTCGACAGTCACGCCTGATTTTTTATTTGCCCGTACTCGGACGTATTGGTATTGGTGTGGGGAACTTACCCCACAACTTTAATCTTTCGCGTTCCGCGAAACGGCCTACTGGAAACCTGAGAGACTTCCCGGCCGAGCACACTCCGCTCTGTGGACACGCACCGACCCGGTGCGGTCGCTTTGCGTCTTTGTGCTCAGGCTACTCTCAGGGCCTCCGGTAGGGATGCGGTGGCCGCACCGCTTGTTTTGAAGGGCGCGAGCTTTTACACGCCCCATGAAAAACATCGCTCGACCCATTGTCCTCGCCATCGCCGTCGTCAGCCTGGGTACGGCCAACGCCATCGCAGCGCCCAGCAAGAAGCAGCAAGATTACGATGACTGGCTGCTGTCCAATCAGCCTTTTGACAAGGTTCCTGCGGTCTTGGACATGATGGAAAGCCACGGCACGATGACCCCTGCGCGCCATCAGAGACTTCTCGCTGAGTGGAAAGCAAAGAAGCCGGAATGGGATCGTCAGCAAGCGGCGAACCAAGCCAAAGACTTTGCCTTTCGCAGAAAGAAGGAGCGGGAGCGCGCCCGCGAGTTGGCCTCCCTGACGCCTGCCCAACGACTTGACCTTGAAATGCGCCAGAAGGAACTCGACTTCCGACGCGAGCAGGCGAACGCACAGCAAGCCCGGCTGGCCCAGCAGCGTCGAGAGCAGCAACGAGACCTGGCGTTGCAGTCTATCAGCAACACGCTGACGGCAACGGGGAATCAGATGAGGGCAGACCAGCGACGGCAAGAAGATTTCACGCGCGCACTGATCCTCCAACAAATGCGCCGCCAGCACCCGCGCACCTACGATTCCACGGTGACGCCCACCTACCCCGGCGGCCCGGTCCACGTCCACACCGAACAGACCGGCGGATACTGATGCGTATAGGGTGGCGGCCCTGAGAAAGCCGCAGACGCAAAGCAAGGAAAGGCCCGGTGGAAACGCCGGGCCTTTCTGACTTCAAACCTTCGGAGGCTGATAGACGGCAGTCAGAAAGGTCTTCACCTGTGCGCCGACGAACTCCGTGGAAAACGAACTGATCGGCACCGGATGCGTCCTCTCGGGGGGCATGCCAATCCTCCCGTGGTCCGCCTCGACCACGAAGGCGTGCGCTTTGACATCGCCCATGAAAAGCAACCTCGGCGTGCGACCTGTAGCTGTCGTCTTGCCGCCGGGGGTTTCGAGGTAAATGCCGACAGCCCAAGTCAGTTTCTCGCCGCCCACGTCCTCTACGCGCTGCTGGTATTCCACGGTGCAGGAGTAACTACGTGCCGCCATTTGCTCGCGCGCCTCCACCAGAACCGGCTCGACCACCTCGCGCAGACACTTGCCGATGGCCTCCCGGGTCAACGCCTGTTGCGCTGCGATGCGACGATTCTCCCGCTCGCGCGCGTCGCTTTGCAGTTTCAGCGCGTCCTCGTAGCGGTCGAAAATCTGATCGAGGTCCAGCAGTGCCATCGTCGAAAAATATCACCACTCCATTCCGCCCGCAATCCGAGAAGCCGCCCGCTGCTAGCACGCTGGGCCTTTCTGTTTGCTAGCCGTAGGCGGGCCGTTCAAATTAGGACACTACCATGATTTCAAAGTGGAGGGAACCGGGTAAAGGTGGCTTTAGCCGCAAAAGCGCGGCTTCCAGTCGCAACCGAAGCCCTCGCCTTTAGGCGAGGGAGCATTCACTCATTCGAGTATTCCACGGGCGATCCCTAGCATCGGTTTGTGCTACAGGGGAGTATAAAAATGGAAAAGCTAAACATGCCTGTCCCCATTCATCCTCCTTTGTTTTCTTTCCCTCTTTAATGTTTATTCAAGTTCCTTCAGGAGGACGCTCCCGCATTTTCGATTCGAAGGAGTTGCGTGAGTGGGTTGGCTTCAGCTTCTCGCGCAACACCGACATAATGCGCCTCAACAGAGCACGGTCGTGAATATAATAGCTAACTTTCTGAGAAGATTGCGCATCATCCACAAACACCCCGATGTCTGTTGTCATGCCGCCCTCCACCTTCAAGAGTGGCACCACACTCTTGTAAAGATCCTGAAAGGATATGCTACCGGCGGGAGCATATCCGCTCACTGTCGGTCCCGATCCATGCGTAAAACTTGCCGATCCATCCGGCCTTATGCCGATGTGCCAACCGTTTGGAGTATCAAACCCAATCCCCGTCGCTTTGTCTAACGCTGGCACTGGCGGATTATTTTCAGCGAATATTTGCGTGGCAGATACGAAAATAATGCAAAGGATAAAAATCAAATC
>CALMVM010000550.1 GCA_937873255.1 uncultured Verrucomicrobiota bacterium
TGATTTGCATATTACTCTTTTTCCACCTCCGTTCTCGGGCTGGTCGCCATTGCAGCAGACTTTTGGCCGATGAAAAGGGGGTTGGCAACAGGATTCGCCAAGATTTTTTTACAGGCTTGTCCCGGAAGCAGTCACGTTTCGAGGATCGTCACGACCGTGCCGGGCGCGGTCAGATCGTAGAGTTCGGCCACGTCGGCGTTGCGCATCCGCACACAGCCGTGACTCGCCGGCTGGCCGATGGCGGCCTCGTGGTTGGTGCCATGGATGTAGATGTAACGCTCGCGGGTATTGGCGTTGCCCTCCTCGTCGCCTTCCAGCCAGAGGATGCGCGTGAGCACGAGGTCGTCGTCGGTCGCGCCGAGGCCGTTTTCGCCGGTGGGCAGCCGATTTTTGAAGATCGCACCGTGCTCCGCGCCGTCGCCGAACCGCTCGCCCACGCGGAAGCGTCCCAGCGGCGTGCGGAAGCTACCCGGCTCGGTGCCGAGACCGAAACGCGAGGTGGACACCGGGTAGCGGCGCAGGACTTTTCCCTCGCCGTCGAGCACGTCCATCTCCTGACGAGCAACGGAGACACGCAGGGAAATTTCCGGGGCGGGCATTTGCATCGCGGGCAGGAAAGCATAAGCTCGCCCTCCGCCGCCATGCAAAAAAAGTCTTACCGCATCGCCATCGTCGGCGCGAGCGGGGCCGTCGGCCAGGAAATGCTCGACGTACTCGCCCGCCGCCGGTTCCCCGTCGCGTCGTTGCACCTGCTCGGTTCCGAACGCTCGGCAGGGAAGACGGTCGCGTTCGCGGGCGAGCAAATTCCCATCGAAATTTTGCGGGACGACTCCTTCGCCGGGATCGACCTGGCGCTGTTCAGCGCGGGTGGCTCGGTGGCGCGCAGCCACGCGCCGAAGGCTGTCGCGGCGGGAGCGGTCGTTATCGATAATTCGTCGGCCTACCGCCTGGATGAGGATGTGCCGCTGGTGATCCCCGAAATCAACGGCGCGGATGCCGCCGGCCATCGCGGGATCATTGCCAATCCGAATTGCACCACGGCCGTCACGTTGATGGCGCTCGCGCCGCTGCATCGCGCGTTCGGGGTGAAACGGGTATTCGCGTCGAGCTATCAGGCGGTTTCCGGCACGGGCGCCCGTGCCATCGAGGAACTCCGCTGGCAGGTCGCGGCGGTGTCGGCCGGCCGGGAAGTGACGCCGGAGATTTATCCGCATCAGATCGCTTTCAACGTCCTGCCGCAGGTCGATGTGTTCCTTGAGGACGGCTACACCAAGGAAGAAATGAAGATGCAATACGAGAGTCGCCGCATCCTGCACCTGCCCGATTTCCGAGCGTCGGTGACGTGCGTGCGGGTGCCCGTCTACCGGGCGCATTCGGTGGCGGTCAGCGCGGAGTTCGAGCGGACCGTGACCCTCGAAGAAGCGCGCGCCGCGCTCGAAGCCGCCCCGGGGCTGAAGGTCGTCGACGACCCGGCGCAACACCGCTACCCGATGCCGCTCGACGCCGCCGGCCAGGACGATTGCGAGGTCGGGCGGCTGCGGCTGGATTGCGCACTGGAGAACGGTCTGGCGTTCTGGGTTTCCGGCGACCAACTCTTGAAGGGGGCGGCGCTCAACGCGGTCCAGATCGCCGAACTGCTCTGACGCGGGGGACGCAGACGCTTTTACTTGCCATCGGGGTCGCCGACGCACACCCTGCCCGCCGTTTATCGACTTACGTACCCACCGGATGGCTCCCTCCCCCACGCCCAAGATCCGCGCCGGCGGATTCGATCTGAAGAAATACCTGGCTGCCCAGCAGCGGCGCGTCGAGCGCGCGTTGCAAGACGCCCTGCCACCGGGCACGCGCAAGCCCGCCACGATCCACAAGGCGATGCGCTACAGCATGTTCGCGGGTGGCGCGAAACGGCTGCGGCCCGTGTTGTGCCTCGCGGCGGCGGAAGCCTGCGGCGGCGACGGCGAAGAGGCCCTCCCGTTGGCCTGCGCGGTGGAATGCATCCACACCTACTCGTTGATCCACGAC
The DNA here is from genome assembly GCA_937873255.1 of uncultured Verrucomicrobiota bacterium. Lineage (GTDB taxonomy): Bacteria > Verrucomicrobiota > Verrucomicrobiia > Chthoniobacterales > SZAS-18 > CAHJWO01. The sequence continues at coordinate 2,023 of CALMVM010000550.1, forward strand.
GATCTGCCGAGCATGGACAACGACGACTTCCGCCGGGGCAAACCGACGTGCCACAAGGTCTTCGGCGACGGCATGGCGGTGCTCGCGGGTGACGCGTTGCTGACGTTCGCCTTCGAGATGGTTGGCCGCGCGAACGGCTGGCCGCGTTATGACACGCGCGCGCTTTTGCAGGAACTCGCCGTGACCGCCGGCAGCCTGAAACTGATCGCCGGCCAGGTCGCCGACCTCGAAGGCGAGGGCAAGCGCGTCACGGAAAGTCAGCTCCGCTACATCCACGAGTGCAAGACGGCGGCGCTGCTGACGACTGCGATCCGCTTCGGCGCGATGAGTGCGAACACCACCGCGCGGCGGTTGCAGGCGCTGACCGATTTCGGCTACGCGACCGGGCTGGCGTTCCAGGTCATCGACGACATTCTCGACGTGACGCAAACCAGCGAGAAACTCGGCAAGAGCGCCGGCAAGGATCTCGCCGCCCAGAAGGCGACGTACCCGTCCGTGCTCGGCCTCGAAGGGGCGCGCCAGAAGGCTCATCAACTCACGGCCGACGCCCACGCCGCGCTAAGAACGTTCGGAGCGGAGGGCGACGCGTTGCGGGCGCTCGCCGATCATCTGCTCGCACGCGAATATTAGCCGTTGGCCGGCGTGAGTTTTTCGTAAAAGCGCAACGCCTCGACGTTGTTGCAGATTTCCTTGAGGGGATACACGCCTTTGCGCAGTCCGTTGAGCGACGGGTCGCGGATCAGGTAATCGAAACCGTCCTTGCCCATCACCACGACGAAATGCGTGATGCCGCTCGGAAACCGCAGACGCACGATGACCGGGTTGCCGTGCAATAAGTTGGAATCCATCAGGTAATACGAAGGCAGGTCTTCGTAGACGTGGCGGACGCGGTCCGGCGCGAGCGCGGTCGGGCCTTCCCAGCGCAAATCGTTGTCCTCGTCGTAGCCACCGTTTTCGCGCAGGAAGACGTTCAGCCGACCCGGATCGGTGTCGATTCCGTAAAATTTCATGATCATCGCCGCCGAGGTCATCGCGCAACCGACTTGTCCGAGCGTGTGGACAGAGTTCCCGAGTTGGTCCTGGCCCCATTTCGGGTCTCCCTGGAGGAAAAGATCGACGGGGAGTTCGACCCGGCGAACGAAATATAATCCACCTGACGGCGGTAAGGGTCGCTTGCGAAATTCATAAATCCCGCCGGCCGTGCCCGCCGCAATCAGAACAACGACCAGTGCCGCCAGCAACGTCCAGCGCAAATACCGCCGGCGCGGACGTGGTAACATTTCGGGAACGTCGGATTCGGGTTCGGGTTCAACCGGTGGCATACGCGCCTAGTTTAGCGACCGCAGAGCAGTTTGTCGCGCGCATTGTCTCCGCCCTCGGGCGTTCGAGAATGCCGGAGACTCTTTTCCCAACATGGTACTTTTTCGGATTATTTTACCCGGTGCCAGCCAAGCCGTACAAAAAGCGCATCTGCTGCCTTGTTTCAACCGCACCTTGCCGCAGAGAACGTACGAGGGTAATAGCGGCGTCAATAGGGGAGCCGGATGCAATCAGATACCCCGCCAACAGCGTGCCCGTGCGACCGATGCCGGCCTCGCAATAGACCGCTACCGGATGACCGAGGCTGCGCTGGGCATCCACGAAGGCTAGAAAATCAGAGAATTGCTCCAGGGAGGGGGCCGCTCCGTCGGCCACCGGCAGGAGAAGGAAAGCGAAGCCAGCCGCCGTGTACGTGGGCGCGGCACCGGGCATGTTGAGCAAGCACACGACAGCGCGGACACCAGCTTGCCACAGAGCAGGCAATTCGTCGGTGAAAGCGTGAAGACTCGCGGCCGGCGTATGGGGACGCTCCGGATGCAGAAAGGGGATGGATGTTCCCGCGAGCACATCGGGGATCACCCACCAGAGATCGAGCGCCGCCTCTCCGTTCATACGCAACGCCCGGCGCGCCCTGTCAGGATTTCGACGCGGACTTGCGGGCTTTCTTCGCCGGCTCGGTGTTGGCGACGAACTGCTTGCCCGCGCGTGAACCCGCTTTCTTCTTCTTGTCGGTGGCCGTCTTTTCCGCGGAAGATAACTTGTCCCAGGCTTTTTCGGGCAAATAACGCGCCGTCGTCTTGCCGCGCGCGGCCGGCTTGCCGTCGGCTGTTTTCCACTTTTCCTTCGTCCAATCCTGAAGATGCTTTTGCCCTTCGGAATGCCCGCCTTCCTTGTAACCGCCACCCTCTGATTTGTATTCGGTGGCAAGCAACTGCGCCTTGCGCGCGCTCCACTGGCCGGGCCGGCCACCCTTATCGCCGGCCTTGATTTTATCCTTCAATTTCTCCCGAAGCTCGGGCTTGGTGTACGCGGCCGGTTTCGCGGACTTGCCGCTTTTCGAGGATTTCGCGGGCGCTTTGGCGGAACGTTCAGCCGGTTTTGCCTTTGGAGTAGCCATCGGGAATAAGGATCAGGATTTCTTCGCTTTTGACGCCGATTTTTCGGCCGGAGTCTTTGCGGCCGATTTCGCTTTCGCCGGCTTTTTGACACTCGCCTTTTTGTCGGTCGCCTCGTGGTATTTTTCGAGGAGTTCGGTCCCTTTCGCGGCGAGTTTTTTCGCGTCGGCCGCCGTGGCGGGCACCGGCTCGCCCCAGGCGTGCGCGGAGAGCGCGCGGCGGGTGGGCTTCCCTTTTTCATCTTTCATGGGACCCGGGTTCGGGTTGGCGAAATGGCGACGCAGGAACGACCCCTTGCGCTTCATCTTTTCGGGCGTGTCCGCCTTGCCCGTGACACCAGGCTTGAGGTTCGCGCCTTCGGTCTCCTTGAAGTGCGCGCGGCCGGCGGCGGTCAGGCCGCCTTCCGGATTTTTGAGCACCTTCTTTTTCGCGGAATCTGCGGGTTTGGCAGGCATGATGGATGGGTTGTTGGGATGGATTCGAGGCATGGCGAACCGCGCAAGCCCCTCCCCTCATAAACGTTACCAAGACACCCAGGGATGCACCGCGCAAACAATTCGCGGCGGCGGGATCGCTACCGATCACACAAAAGCAGCATGGAGGCGGTGTAACCGTGCAAATGGTTCTGCGTGCCGACGGGACCGATCTCGCCGTTGCAAAAAAAGCCCGCGCTCGGGTGCGCTCCGAAAATCTCCGACACTACCCCCGCGTCGTGATCGGGAATATTG
>CALMVM010000551.1:0-13936 GCA_937873255.1 uncultured Verrucomicrobiota bacterium
GGCGGACGGGCGCAGGGTATGTCGGGCCGGGGCGTCATCAAGGCACGCAAGGCCCCACCGCAATCGGGTCCGAAGGGCCAGCGCACTGACCTGGGTTTTGTTGGCGAGGTGAGCGACGTGGAACTGCGCGCCGTGCGGGAATTGATCGCACGGGGCGTCGTGCCGGTGATCTCGCCCATCGGTGTGGACGAGGGGGGCACCGGGCTGAATATCAACGCGGATGTGGCCGCCGGGGCCATCGCGACGGGTCTCGGCGCGGCCAAGCTCATTTACATCAGCGACGTGCGCGGCATCATGCGCAATCCCGCGCAGGCGGACTCGCTGATTCCATCGGTCAACCGCGACCTGATCGGCAAACTCATCGGCGATGGGATCATCGAAGGCGGCATGATCCCCAAGGTGGAGAGCGCCGCCGAAGCCTTGGGCAAAGGGGTGGGAAAGGTCCATCTCATCGACGGTCGGTTGGCGCACTCTCTGTTGCTGGAGATCTTCACGGATTCGGGCATCGGCACCGAGATCGTGCCGTGAGATCGACGACCGGGTGACGATCAACGTCGGTCGCGCTCCAAGTTCAACCAGGCGAGCTCCTCTGGAGTCAACTCCAAGCTCATTCCCGGCAGCGAAGTGCGGATTTCCTCCAGCGTGCGCGGCCCGAACAGCGCGAACGTCGGGAACGGTTGGCACAACACATATGCCAGCGCCACGTTGATTGCCTCCACGCCTTTCTCACGCGCCAATTCCAGCGCGCGTTCGCGGCGTCGGAAGTTTTCCTCGCTGTGCCAGCAGCGAACGATCTCCGCTTCCGTGGGCGAGTTGCCGACGGCGGGCGGCGGCTGCGGCAAAAAGAAACCGCGCGCCTGGCTCGACCAGGCGAACAACGCGGTCTGTTCCCGCGTGAACCACGCGCGCGACTCCGCGTCGGAAGCCGAAATGTACCCGTCCCACACCGGATCGACCATCTGCGCGAGGCTGAAATTGTTGCTGACCATCGTGAACGGCCGCAGGCCGCGCGACTTCTCATAAGCATTCGCCTCCTGCACACGCGCGATGCTCCAGTTCGACCCACCGAACGCGCCGATGCGTCCGGCGGCGTGGTGTTCGTTGAGCACCTCGACGAACTCCGAGGCCGGGATCGCCGGGTTGTCGCGGTGCATCAGGTAAAGGTCCGCGCGATCCGAGCCGAGCCGTTCGAGCGACGCGTGCAACTGCGAGGTGAGGCTGGCCGGGTCGCAATGCGGGGTATGCGCTCCTTTTACGATGATCACCAGCTCATCGCGCACGTCAGCACGATTTTTCATCCATTGGCCCAGCAGTTTTTCCGGCAGCCCACTCCAGCAGCCAAAAGCCGTATCGAAACAATTGCCCCCATGCTCGACGAACGCATCGAACACGGCGGCGGCGTGGGCATAGGTACGCTGGTTGTCGCAACCGAGCACGAGGCGCGAGATCGGTTTGTCGCAGCCGTCGACCCGGCCGTATTACATCACGCTGTCGGTCCGCCGCCGCAACGGACGGCGCGCGGAGGTGCCGACGGCAGTGGCGTGTTCGGGTTTTTCGAGTGGGTAGGTCAATCCGATGGCCTCGCGCCACGAATCGAGCGTCTGCATGTTGCCGAGCGAGTCCGCCCAACTCATCGCTGGCGATTGCCGTGCGGCCAGATGCGCGGCGACATGGTCGGCCTCGATGGTGTAAAGATACGCCCTGGCTTCGCCGACGGTCTCGATGACGATCTCCTCCTCCGGCTTGCCGTTGCGGCGAACGATGATTTTGCTCGCGCCCCCGTCACGCGACGGGGACCAGGGCGAGGGCACGAAAATCTGACCGTCCTCGCCGTAGATGCGGACGACGTTTTCCTGGGTAACGCGCACGCCCGTGGCGAGTTGCGCGACGATCTCGCCCGGGAACATGGCGACCGCCGCCGTGTAATCGTCCACCCCGGTTTCGCCGAGATGACCGACCGCTGACAGCTTGAGCGGATTGGCGAACGGCTTGCCCGTCGCCGCGCCCGCCAGCAGGCGCGACATGGAAACCGGATAGCAGCCCACGTCGAGGATGCCCCCGCCGCCGAGTTCGGGGTCGAGCAAGCGGGAATCCGCGCCGGCTCCCGTGCGGAAACTGAACGTCGCCTGGATCACGCGCACTTTACCGATGGCCCCGTCGCGGATCAACTCCACCAGGCGGGCGGTCTGTGGATGGCAACGGTACATGAACGCCTCCATCAGGAAGACGCCGTGCCGCTGTGCTGCCTCGACGACGGCCATCGCCTCGCCGTGATTGATGGTCAGCGGCTTCTCGCAAAGAATGTGCTTGCCAGCCTCGGCGCAGCGGATCGCCCATTCGGCATGGCCCGGGTGGGGATTGGAAATATAGATTGCCTGGACTTCCGGGTCAGCCAGCAATCCCTCATACGTGGCGTGGCACGCGGCCGGCGGCAGGCCGAACTCCTGGCCGAAGCGAACCGCGCTCTCTTGCGAGCGGCTGCCCACGGCGACCAGCTTGCCGGTTTTGGAATGGCTCAGGCCCTGGGCAAACGCCCGCGCGATGTTGCCGGTGGCGAGGATGCCCCATTGCAGGAGGGAAGACATGGAAGGAGGGAATAGGTAAAGCCGGGTTTGGCGGAGGAAATTTACTTTTGCGGTTCCGGCCGGCAATAGCAAGACCATCGGCGCGAACCTGCCCCGGGCGATTTCGCTTGCGGGGTGCGTGGTGGCGTCGGAAGGGTGAAGGTCCCCGCCATCGCACGCCGGGGTCCGGTTCCCCCGTTCATGAAAGCCTTGTTCCTGACCAACGAGTACCCGCCGCACACGTACGGCGGGGCGGGGGTCCACGTCGATTACCTGAGCCGCGAACTGGCGAAACTGATCGACGTGGAGGTGCGCGCTTTTGGCGATCAGCACCAGGATGCCCCGCACCTGACCGTGCGCGGCTTCCCCAAAAGCACGGACGCGTACACCTGTCCCAAGCCGTTGCGTTCGGCTTTCGCCGCCGTCAGCCGGTGCGTGGATTTCAACACGACGAACATCGACGCCGACGTGGTGCATTGCCACACGTGGTACAGCCAACTCGGCGGGGTCATGGCCAAGCTCAACTACGGCCTGCCGCTGGTGGTCACGGTCCATTCGCTGGAACCGCTCCGCCCCTGGAAACGCGAGCAACTCGGCGGCGGGTACGACTTCACCTGCTGGATCGAGCGCACCGCGATGGAAATGGCCGACGCGGTCGTGGCGGTTTCGCGGGAAACGAAGGCCGACGTGCTGCGACTTTTCAACGTGGATGAGAAGCGCGTCCACATCATCTACAACGGCATCGATCCCGACGAATACCGCGTCGCCGACGCGTCCGACGCCGTCCTGACCACGCACGGCATCGACCCTGGCAAACCGTTCGTGCTGTTCGTGGGACGTATCGCCCGACAGAAGGGGATCATCCATCTCGTCAACGCGATCAAATACCTCGACCCTGGTTTCCAGATTGTGCTCTGTGCCGGCGCGCCGGACACGCCGGAAATCGCCGCCGAGATGCAGCGCGCCGTCGAGGCCGCGAGGCGCGGGCGGGACGGCGTGATCTGGATCGAGAAGATGCTCGATAAACGCAACGTCATCAGCCTCTACGGCAAGGCGGCGGTGTTTTGCTGCCCGTCGATCTACGAACCCTTCGGCATCATCAACCTCGAAGCGATGGCGTGCGAGACCGCCGTCGTCGCCAGCGCCGTTGGCGGGATCAAGGAAGTGGTCGTCCACGGCGAGACTGGTTTCCTCGTGCCGCTCGAACAGATGGCGGAAAGCCCGTTCGAGCCCGTGGACCCAGATCGTTTCGCGCGCGATCTGGCGGCGCGCATCAACGAACTGATGCGCCAGTCCGAGTTGCGCGAGCGTTTCGCCAAGGCCGGCCGCGCGCGGGCGGTCGAACGTTTCAGTTGGGCCTCGATTGCCGAGCAAACCCGCGACTTATACGCGTCACTCCGAAAACCGGACGGGCGTTGAGCCAACCTGAATTTTTAAAGCACCGTGTTTGTTGACCACGTCCGTATTTTTGCGAAAGCCGGCGACGGCGGGCCGGGAAGTTCCAGCTTCCGCCGCGAATCCTTCGTCCCGCGCGGCGGCCCCGACGGCGGCGACGGCGGGGGCGGCGGCAGTATCATCCTCCGGGCCGATCACCACACCGACAGCCTCGTCTCGCTATTCTACGAACCGCAGGTCCGCGCGCGCGACGGCGGACGGGGCAGGGGCAAACAAATGTCCGGCAAAAGCTCGCCCTCGCGGACGGTGCCCGTCCCCCCGGGGACGATGGTTTTCCGTCTGCCTCCCGGCGAGACGATCACCACCCGCGCGCCGGATGCGGAGGCCGACCCGGCGTCGCAGGACAGCGCGCCGCCTGTCGTCACCGAGGGATTGGAACTCGTCGCCGACCTCGCGCAGGTGGGCCAGGAATTCGTTCTCTGCAAAGGCGGCGACGGCGGGCGGGGCAACGTTCACTTCAAAAGCTCACGCAACCAGGCACCGACACGGGCCGATCCCGGTTACCCGGGCGAGGAGGGGTATTTTTATCTCGAACTGCGCAAGATCGCCGACGCGGGCTTGGTCGGATATCCCAACGCGGGTAAATCCACGCTGCTGAGCAAGCTATCGGCCGCCAAGCCGAAGGTGGCAGCCTATCCGTTCACCACGCTGCACCCGATGGTCGGCATCGTCGAGTTTGAAGGGACGTACCAACGTACAACGTTGGCCGACATCCCGGGACTGATCGAAGGCGCGCATCGCAACGTCGGCCTAGGCCACGAATTTTTGCGCCACATCATGCGTTGCCGGCTGTTGCTTTTCGTCCTGGACATGGCCGGCAGCGAAGGCCGTCAGCCTCTCGAAGATCTGGCCAGCCTGCGGCGGGAACTCTCCCTCTACAACCGGCAGCTATCGGAGCGTCCCTGGATGGTGGTGGCGAACAAGATGGATCTGCCTGAAGCAGCAGAAAATCTCGCGCTGTTGCGGGAGCGGTATCCGAAGATCGCCACGGCTTCCATCAGCGCCCAGGAGGGGACCGGACTCGACGCGTTGCGGCTCCATTTGCAAGAGCAACTGGTCTCCGGAACTTAGCCGAGCAGCGGCAATGCGAGCCGTTGTGCCGCTTCTCACGGGCGATGCCAGCCGGGGTTGGTCGCGCGGGAGGGGATAACCATGCCGTTCAGCAGGCATTCGAGCAACATTTCGACCAATTCGCGGATCGGCCTCCACGAAACGTCGGGATGTTTCGCGCGTACCTGGTGGAGCGAGACCGCTCCGTGCAGCCCGCTCCAGATCGTTTGCGTGATCAGATCCACGTCGCGGTATTCGGCCTTGAACACGCCCGCCGCGAGCGCTTTAAAAACCGCCGAGTGTAGGAAATCGTGTGGCGAGCGCTCGTCCTTGGCGGCCGGGCGTGCGGTGATTGTGCCCGCTGCCGATGGGGAAGACGAACGAGAGGAAGTCTCCGGTGTGATGAACATCGCGCGGTACTGGTTGGGGTACTGTAGCCCAAAATCAACGTAGCCGGTCGCCACGGTCCTCAACCGTTCCAGAGGGTCGCCGAGCCTTTCGGCCTGAATCAGCCGGCGGCTAAAGACCGCGAAGTCAGCGGCGCAAAGATCGCGCACCAGCGCCTCTTTGTTCGGGAAGTGGAGATAGATCGTCGTGGCGGAGTACTCCACCCGCCTGGCTACCTGGCGCAACGTCAGAGCTTCTCCTCCGCCACCGGAGAACAGTTCACGCGCCGCTTCAATGATGCGCAGCTTGGTTTCGTCCCGTTCCCTAGCTCGTCGAGCGACGTTATTTTTCATATCAGCGCTAATTTAATTAACAATACTTTTATTAAGAACAACGTTCTTCATTTTATATGCTCTGAAGTCCGACTGAACCGGTTGCGGCTTGGCGAGCCGGGAAGCGTCGCGCAGACTGTGGCAAACCATGCCGGGACCGAAACCAGCGAAGATACGATTGGACGTGTTGCTCGTTGAGCGCGGATCGCTGGAAACCCGTGAGAAGGCCCAGCGCGCCATCCTGGCGGGGACGATCTACGTCGCGGGCCAGCGCATCGACAAGCCGGGGACCAAAGTCGATCCCGACTGCCAACTTGAAGTCAAACAGAGAGAAAAGTATGTCGGTCGCGGCGGCACAAAGCTGGAGGCAGCGCTCGACCACTTCCAAATCAACCCCGCCGGACTCGTGTGCCTCGACATCGGCGCATCGACCGGCGGTTTCACGGATTGCTTGCTTCAACGCGGCGCCGCGCGGGTTTACGCCTACGATGTCGGCCACGCTCAACTCGATTGGAAAATCCGCAGCGATCCGCGTGTGGTCGTCCGCGAGAAGATCAACGCCCGTTACCTGCGACCGGAGGATGTGCCGGAAGCGGTCGCCCTTTGCGTCATCGATGTGTCTTTTATCTCTCTGACCCTGATCCTGCCAGCGGTGACCGGCGTGCTGGAGGGCGCGGCTCCTATCGGGGCGAGCACGATCATCGCGCTGATCAAACCCCAGTTCGAACTGGAACGCTCAGCGGTCAGCCGGGGTGGGATCGTCCGCGATCCGGACTTGCACGCCGCATCGGTCGAGAAAATCCAAAATTTCACGGCACACTCGCTGCCGAGATGGCGCTGGACGGGCGTCGTGGACTCGCCGATTCTGGGCACGGAAGGCAACAAGGAGTTCCTCGCATGTCTGCAAATTTGCTCGGTCTCGTCGGCCACCCGAAGAAACGGGGCACCGTCGAATTGGCAAAGATGCTACGCGCAGCCTTCGCGCGGGAAAACCACATTTTGCGCTTCGACCAGGTTACCGCCGGGCTCGTCGGCGACCACGACGGCGGATTCTCCGTCGCCGAACTCGGACGCGAATGCGAGCAGATCATCGTACTCGGCGGCGATGGCACGATCCTGAGCACGGTCCACGCGCTCGGCGAGCATCTGCGCCCCATCTTCGGGATCAACCTGGGAACCCTGGGTTTCCTGACTTGCCTCGCCGCCTCCGATTACCGCCAGGCCGTTCGCTGCCTCATCCGCAGGGAATACGATTTGAGCCGGCGCTCGATGCTCGACGTGACCGTCGTCCGGGACGGCGAGGTCATCGACCGTCACCAGGGATTGAATGACGCCGTGATCAGTCGCGGTGCCCTGTCGCGGTTGATCCGACTCGAAACGCGCGTCGATGGGGCGCTGCTAACCGAGTACAATGCCGATGGTCTCATCGTCGCCACCCCGACCGGTTCGACCGCATACTCCCTTTCGGCCGGGGGGCCGTTGCTGACGCCGGATTCGAGTGTGTTTGCCATCACGCCGATTTGTCCGCACACGCTGACCAATCGCTCGGTCATCATCGGAGACCAGACGTGTGTGGAGGTGCGCCTCAGCGGCGCGCAGGACGAAATTTATCTGACCGTCGATGGTCAGCGCGCCGTGGCGATGAGGGCGTGCGATTCGATCCGCATTCAACGCTCGAAGGACGAACTGCTGCTGGCGATGATGCCGGACCTCCCTTTCTTCGAGGTGGCCCGGCGGAAGCTGCGCTGGAGCGGCAACACCCTCTAACGGGTCTCGCCGGCGTTCAATGGGCGAGGATCGTCTGGTGAACGCACACGTCGGGCTGTTCCGCGTCCATCGTCTCGAAGGAGATGTGCTCATCGCCCTCGCGGACCACGAGGGTCACGCGCTCGGTCACAGGCAGCTTCGTTTTGCGACCCCGGTGCGCACGCCGCAGCCAATCGCCGATCTCCTTGGCGGTCGGCGTCGAGCAGGTCATCCCGGCGGAGGTCGATTCGGCGAGGGCTTCCAACGCGGTGGCTTCGAGCAGACGCGGCCAGAGTTTGCGGAACAACTCCGGCGACGCGTACATGTCGGCGCTGTTGATGCGTCCGTTGATCGCAAAGGCGAAACCCGTCGCGTCTGGTCCGGCCGCGAGCAAGTTGTGAAAGGCGTGCAAATAGCCGCCCACCCGGCGGCGAACCGCGTCGTTTTCCACCGTCAGCGGCAAGCTGGTGGGCGAGGACGCCGCGCGCACGTCCGAGCCAATGGAACGGCTCAGCTTTTCCTGCGCCGCGTCGACGGAGTTCCAGACCGCCGACTGCGACGCCGCTTCCCGGATCGAAAGCTTCAACTCGCGCGATGCCGCCAGACAGGGGGCGGATTTGAACGCGTTGGTAGCCTCTTCGCCCGTGCGGCGGTGCCAGCGCCCCCGTTCGACGCAAAAGGTGCGCACGCGCATGCGCTGCGGCCGGCGGCTGCCGTGCGGAACGATGAAATCGAGCCCCAGCGCCCGGTCCTGCCAGCCACCTTTGACGACATCGCCCGCCTGGACGTAAAGGTCTGCGTGGGTCAGGTTTTCGATCTCCAATTCGCCGACCCGGCCGGTCTCGTGCAGACGCGCGCAGCCCGTTTGCAACGCCTCATCCAAGGTCAGGAAATCTTGCTGCGAAGCGCGTGCGGGTTGGCGCAGGAGATAGATGGCGAGGTTGCGATAGGTGTAGGCCTCCGAGATGATGGGCGAGCGCCGCAGATGGAATAATTTCATGGAGATAGGTTCGTTGTTGCCCTGACCTTATCGGAGGGGGTATGACAACCGCTGTCATACCTGCGAAATTATTTGAAGTTTTTTCATGAATTCGACCGGCACCCACGCAAGACCCCCGTTGGCGCGCATGTTACAGATTCACGAAGCGCTCCAGACGGGCGAGCCGACGAACTGCAACCGGCTCGCCCGCGCGTTGGAGGTTTCCGCGCGCACCGTGCAGCGCGACATCGACTTCATGCGCGATCAGCTGGGCCTGCCCATCGAGTACGAACCGACCGAGCGCGCCCTGCGTTACACGCGCGAGGTCATACAGTTCCCGACGATGAAGATTTCCGAGGGCGAACTGGTCGCGCTGTCCGTCGCCCGCCAGGCGCTGACGCAATACCGGGGTACGCCGTTTGAGAGACCGCTGCGGGATGCGTTCGAGAAGCTGACCTCGGGGTTGCGCGATCAGATCCAGTTTGCTTGGAGCAGCAATTTGAGCGAGTCGATCAGTTTCCGCGCGGCCGGGCAAGGGGTGGGTAATCTGAGCATTTTCGAGACGGTCAGTGAAGCGGTGCTGAGCCGCGAGGAACTGAGCTTTGAATACCGCAAGCTGGCGAGCGACCGGCAGGAGAAACGGTGCGTGCAGCCGCTGCACCTCGCCTGCATCGACAACCAATGGTATCTCTTCGGCTTCGATCTCAACCGTTCCGGCAGCGTGCGGACTTTCGCACTCACACGCATGCAGCGGTTGCGCAACACCGGGCGGACGTTCGTGCGCCCCAAAAATTTCTCGTTGGATGAACACCTCGCGGACAGTTTCGGGGTGTTTTCCTCTCCGGAGCCCGAAGGCGTGAGGTTGCGGTTCGACGCGTTTGCCGGGCGCTTGATCAGCGAGCGTACCTGGCATGCGTCGCAGCAACTCGAAGTCGGGGCCGAGGGCAGCGTGGACTTGACGATGCACGTCGGGGTCTCACCCGAGGTCGAACGTTGGATCCTCGGCTGGGGCGACCACGTCGAGGTCAGCGCGCCGCCGGTTTTGCGCGACACCATCGCGCGAACGGCGGCGCGGGTGTGCGAATATTACGAGAACCGGCCGGCGCGCCAGCCTGCGGGCGGTTGACCGTCGATTTTATCTGGATGATCCCCCGTGATCCCGACGACGGCGCTTTCGCCGGTGCGGCAGTGGAAGCCGTCGCCGACGCGGATGCCGCCCCGCGGGCCTTGCGCCGATACTTCGCCCAGCACAATCGGCAGGCGTTTCTGCTGGCCATGTTTTCCCTGGTCGCGTCGGCGCTGCTGTGGGCATTGACCTACGGGCTGATCTACTGGTTTACCCTGGTGGTGGCGACGCTCTCGCGCAGCTTCAATCCGGAGACGCTCCTGCAAGTCACGAACCCGGAATTGCTCGGCGACAAGTTCCCGTGGTGGTTCGCGGGCGGGGCCGTGGCGACGCTCGGGGTGGCGGCGGTGGTGCGGCGGAAGGTGCGCATCGCCCGTCTGCGCGAGGCGCGGCATTACCTGCTGTGGGTCATCGTCGAGTTGTTCATGATGATCCCCAACGTGACGTTCTCCGTGTGGGGGAATCTCTCGGCCATCACCCGTCTGCGGCGGCGGGAGGCGGCCGACGCGTGGCGGCTCCTCGAACGCATCGACCGGGAAGGCGGGCGCATGAACGTGGCTTCCCTGCGACAGGAAATCGACGACGAGCGAATCCTCCGGCGGGTCATGTTCGGCCTGCAACTCGTGGGTTTGATCAGCCTGCGCGAAAACCAGGAGGGCTGGTTTTTGTACCTGCAAAACCGCGACGCCTTCGCCGCGTTGGCCACTCGCGCGCAGGGCGAGCAGTGAATCCCCGATCCTAAGGCGCGAGCGCCTTGCGGATCAGATCGGCGGTCCCATCGCCGTGGGAGTTGAGGGCGAGGAGGTTGCCCGCGCGGTCAAGCACCCAGACGGTCGGCAGCGCGTTGATGCCGAGCGAACGCACGAGGTCGCCCTTCCAGCCGCGTCCGTCGCATTGCACCGGCCAACGCAGGCCGGCGGCTTCGACGGTGTTCGCCAGCGCTTTGCGGTCCTCGTCGAGGCTGACCGTCAGGAAATCCACCGGCTGCTTGGAAAATTCGGCCGCGAACCGTTGCATCCGCGCCATCTCGTGGAGCGACGGCAGCGACCACGACGCCCAAAAGAGGATCACAATGACCCGCCCGTGCCGCACTCCGACCTCCACCAACGGACCGCCGTCAGTAGGCTGGAAACGAAAGGTCAACGGGCGATTCAACAGGCCGACCCGCCGCAGGTCGTCCGCGATGCGTTGTTGCAGCGCCGTGTCGGTCGTGCGCGCGGCGGCCTCTTCGAGGAGGGCCTTTTTTTGGGTCGGTTGTTCGTCGTACTGGGTGGAAAGTTCGGTCAATAGGCCCGCGAACCGCCGGTCGCCGGGGTAGTCGGCGTCGAAGCGTCGGATTTCTTTTAGCAACCCGTCGCGCTCGGTGGCGTCCGAACGGTTCGCCGTTTCCTCCATGGCCTGCGACACGCGCGCAAATCCGGCGTCCGCTCGGACCGGTGCCGCGGTGGCCGGGTTGGTTTCCAGGTCCGTGAGGAGTTTGCCCGCCTCGGTGTTGAGCGCGGGTTGGTTCAGCAAACGCCCCTTGGAGGCAAGGATCGCCGCGAGCCGGATGCGCGCGCTGAACCGGTGCGGATCGTCGGGGTACGACCTCACGAACTCGCGCAAGGCTTTCTCCTGCTTGTCCAGATGCGTACGCGCCGCCGCGATGGCTGCTTCGCGGTCGCGCGCCTGGGTGCCGGGACCGGAAGCCTGTTCGAGAATCGTTTGCCAGGCCCGGTCGGCGTCGGCCGGCTCCGCAATCGCCGGATGAATGAGCGCCGCCGACAAGACCATGCATACAGCGAGGACCGGCACGAGGGCATTTGCTCCCGGGCGAAGCGGGTTACTCGAACGGCGCACAGCAATCATGAGCGGCGTTGTTCTAACGAAAAAGAGCCGCTCCCCGGTTCAGGGAACGGCTCGTTGAAAAATCCGTGACGATCAACCGACCTGCGTGGACTTCGCCTTTTGCTCCTCGATGGCGCGAAGCTGGCTTTGAAGCTGTTCGACCTGTTTTTGCAGCGCCTCGGGCGATTGGTCGAGCGAAGCAGCCTGCTGCGAGCCAGCGTCATAAGGGAGAGATTGGGTGGGCACCGCGGCCGGAGTGGCGCTGGCGATATGGGGTTGGCGGTTCGCCGCTTCGCGGGCCTGGGCGTCCTGCTGCCCGGCACGCAACTCGTGATCGAAGTCGTCGCGCGCCTTCTTGAACTCATTGAGACTTTGGCCGAGGCCACGGGCGAGTTCGGGCAATTTCTTCGCTCCGAAAAGCAGGAGCAGGACGATCAGGATGACGATGCCGTCCATTCCCATGAAATTGCCGAACGCCGCCAGGGTCAGGGGAGTGATCATAAGTATTGAGATAAGCCCGAATTGCGCGATTGCCAACTGTTAATCGTCCCCGCCGCCTCTCGCGGGCGGCTATTTTTCACGGCTGGCGGCGAGCTTATTTGCCCACCAAAAGCGCCGGGTCGGGGAGACCCCAAGCCTGCCATTTGCGTTCGTATTCCTCGCGCGGGAGCAACGCGTACTGCGGGTGTTCGGAGGCGCGGAGCCAGCGGATGAGTTTCTCCAGTTCGGTTTCGGCCATTGTGGTGCAACCGCTGGTGGGTCGGTTTTCACCCCGGCGAATGTGGAAGAAGATCGCACTGCCGGCCCCGGGTTCGACCGAGTCGGCGTTGTGCCTGATTTCCACGAGCCAACGGTACGCGAAGTCGCCGTGGCGCATCTTCGCTTTTTGGAACCAATCCGGCGGGTGGTCGGGGTCGGGGATCGAGACGAATTTGTTATAGTTAGGCTGTTTCGGGTCATCGACCCAGGCGTCGCAGATCGTTACCTGATGGAACGGATAATTGGCTCCCGCCGGCAGCGAGGGATCGTAGGTGTAGACCTTGCCGATGTCGAACACCCCGGCCGGTGCGCGGCCGTCGCGTTCGGTCTTGTGGTTGCCGGACTCGGTCGTTCCCTTGACACCACGGCCCCACGCGAGGCCGTTCTTGCCGAAAAGTACCGGGATCGGGCCGATGGATGCCTTCCACGGCCCGCCGGGTGCGCGTTCGAAGCATTGCAACCGGCCATGCATCGAGTTCCAATCGGGCGCGATGCCGACGACCACCTGGCGCACGTCGGCATCCAGTGCCCGGGCACGTGGATGCACGAGCGCCAGACCGAGCAGGAGGAAGGCGCGCAACGAGAGTGATGGCAGGCGGAGGGTCTTCATGAAATTTGCAGGATAGCGCGTATTTCGCGGGCGCGTGCTTCGTGGGTTTCGTCGTCGAGGACCGGCGCGACGTTCGGCCCGGGCGGAGGTTCCGGCAGGTTGACCCACGAACGGCAGCCGCCGTAACCCGGCCGGTCGGGGAACGACCAGGGTGTTTCGAGGCGGAACACCCGCCCGAACGCGCATTGCAGACCGTTCTGCCCGTCGTATCGGAAACGGTCGCGGACCACCTCGTCACGCCAGATGTGAAAAGATTGCAGCCGTTCCAGCTTCGTCCAATCGTCCACCCAGACGGCGAATTGGAGCACGAAAGCGAGTCGGATCGTCACGGTGCCCTCCGGTGGGGCGGGATCGGGCCGCAGTTCGCCGAGTTCCTCCGGACGGACCAGTGCGGATTGCTGGTGGTACTGCGTCGGGAAAAGGAAGAATTTCTCGTGCTTGAAACGGAAACCGTCCCTGCCCTCGGCGATGCCGCCCTTGCGCAGGATGAGGCTCTGCCGACCTGACCCCAACGCCGCGCAGACGAGCGCCCAATCCTTGAAACCCACGGCGGTGGAACCCGAAACGGTCGGTTGCGGCGATAGGGTGGGAGCAGACATCAGGCCGGTTACATAACTTGGAATCCGCGTCGAAGCAAAGCGCGCTGGACGGGCAAACGACCCGGCCGGTGGCGAAATCGTGACGCGCCCGGCCTGTTTTCCGATTTGCCATTTCGCGTCCCAAATCTACTGTGATGGTCCCGTGCCGTACCACTTCGACCTGCATTGCCATTCGTATTTCAGCGCCGATGGCGTGGCGAGCCCCGAGGCGCTTATCGCCTCCGCCAAGGCCAAGGGATTGCACGGGTTTGCGATGACGGACCACAATACCTGCGAGGCCGTCGATTACATGATCGGACGCGGCCTGATGCGGGCCGATGGGCAACCTGTTGATGGATTTCTGATCATCCCGGGCGTGGAAGTGACCACCGACGACGGCCATTTGCTCTGCCTCGGCGCGACGCTGCCCAACCTCAAGGGCCGACCCGCCGCCGAGGTCATCGAGCGCATCCACGAGGCCGGCGGACTGGCGGTTCCGCCGCATCCGTACGACATTTTCCGC
>CALMVM010000551.1:13946-15438 GCA_937873255.1 uncultured Verrucomicrobiota bacterium
GTGCTGGATACGCTCAAGATCGACGCGCTCGAAGTCTTCAACGCCGCCACGACGCTCCACCGCTACAACAAGAAGGCGTTCAAGTACGCCCAGGAGCGCAATTTGCCGATGACCGCCTCCAGCGACGCACACCATGAGGATGCCATCGGCGCGGCTTACACGATCCTCGACACGCAGGATTTCACCGTGCGCGGCGTCCTCCAGCAAATCGTTCGGCCGAACCAGCTCAACCAGGGCTACCTCAAGCCCAAGGACAAGTTCAAGAAGACCTGGAACAACTGGCTGCGTCTCACGCGCAAGCGGCCGAAGCCGGGGGCGGGAGCGTAGCACGGCGGAACTTCAACGGGCGGCGATTCGCACCGCGCGGATTTTGTCGAGCTTGAGGACTCCCCCGGTGGCGAAATCCGGCCGCGCCTTCGCGTCGGACACCTTTTCTCCACGCCATTGGATGCTGCCGCCCTCGACGAGACGGCGGGCGTCGCCGCGCGACTTCACCATGGAAAACGCTTGCTGATAGGCGCTGACCACCGCCGAGACGATGTCCCCTTCGCCGCCGATCAGCGCAACCGTGGGTAAATCGGCGCTTTCGGTGTCACGCTTGCTGAATCGCTTCTCGAAATCCTCGCGCGCCGTTCGTCCTTCGGCCTCCGAGTGGAAACGGGCGACCAGTCGGGTGGCGAGTGCCTTCTTCGCTTCCATCGGGTGAGCATCCTTCGGCAAATCCTCACCGAGCAACACCGGGTAATACCGCGCCATCAACTCGTCGGAAATGCTCATCGTCTTGCCGAACATGTCCGCCGGAGCGTCGGTCACGCCGATGTAATTTCCCAGGCTCTTGCTCATCTTCTGCACGCCGTCGAGACCTTCGAGGATCGGCAGCGTCATGACGACCTGCGGCGGCAGCCCCTCCTCCTTTTGGAGATCGCGGCCGACGAGGATATTGAAAAGCTGGTCCGTGCCGCCGAGTTCCACGTCGGCCTGGATCATCACCGAATCCCAACCCTGAAGCAACGGGTATTGCAATTCGTGGAGGCTGACCGGCGTGCCCTCGTCCAGGCGAGTGCGAAAATCCTCGCGCTGGAGAATCTGCTGGAGCGTGACGCGGCTGTTGAGCCGGATCACCTGCTCGTAGTGCATCATCTCGAACCACTCGCCGTTGAAGACGATCTGCGTGCGCGCGGGGTCGAGCACCTTGAACGCCTGCCGCTGGTAGCTTTCGGCGTTGGCCATCACCGCCTCGTGGGAAAGCTGCGGCCGGGTCGCCGACCTCCCGCTCGGGTCGCCGATCATCGCCGTGAAATCCCCGACGATGAGGATTCCTTGATGGCCGAGATCCTGAAACTGACGCAGTTTTTGCAATAACAGCGTGTGCCCAAGATGGATGTCAGGGGCAGTCGGGTCCATGCCGAGCTTGACCCGCAGGGGGCGGCCGAGGCGGAGCTTTTCGAGCAGCTCGGCCTCGCTGACGATCTGCGCGGTGCCGCGCTTGAGC
>CALMVM010000552.1 GCA_937873255.1 uncultured Verrucomicrobiota bacterium
TTGGTCATCAGCCAATGGCCGGCGACATCAGGTTGTCGGATCAGAGCGGAAGCGAGGCAGCGGCCTTGCCGCTGCTTGCGCGCAACAGGGCATCGCGCGTTGCGTGGTGCTTGGCAACCCGTCGGAGACCCGGCGGGTGGCAGGCGAGCAGAAAATCGAGCTTCCTCAGGAAGTAGAAATCATGGACGCCGATGCCATCCGGTCGGACCACGTCGAGGATCTGATCAAGCGGCGCGGTTTCGCGGAACTCTCCTCGCAGGAGGCGGCGTGGCAATTGCAGGACGACGGCTTGCTGGCCACGATGCTGCTGGCTCTCGGCCAGGTGGACGGCCTGGTTTCCGGCGCGGTCCATTCGGCGGCGGCGGCGGCGCGGGCGGCGCTGCAACTCGTCAATACCCGTTCCTGGGTCAAACGAGCGTCTTCCAGTTTTCCATGTACCTACCCGATCAAATGTTGTTTTGCGTCGATTGCGCGGCCAACCCCGATCCGGATGCGGAAACGCTCGCCGGGATCGCTATCCAAAGCGCGGATTCCGCTACGTAATTCGGCCTGCCCGCACGCGTCGCCATGCTTTCCTATTCCTATTCCACGGAGAGAAGTGGTTCCGATCCGGACGTGGACAAGCTGCGCGCCGCCACCGGGCTGGCACGGAACAAACGCCCGGATTTGTTGATCGACGGACCGCTCCAGTATGACGCCGCCGCCGTGGCGGACGCAACGCGCCGGAAGGCGCGGGCACCGGAAACGCGACGGTCTATATTTTTCCAGATCTCGACACCGGCAACATCACGTACAAAGCGGTGCAGCACAGCGCGGGCATCATCTGCATCGGCCCGGTGCTCCAAGGTCTGCGCCGTCCGGTGAGCGATTTGTCCCGTGGTGCGTCCGTCGAGGACATCGTGTACTACGGTGGCCTGCGTCGCCGTGCAGGCGACGCAGGCAGGAGCCAGGGCGAAATCCGGCTGTTGAATATTCTACAGGATGTTCGCCTCGTTCACCTGAGCGAAGAGTTCGCTGTTTTTGCTGTAATCCACGTGCACGCCGACCAGCACGGGACCCGCAGTGTCGAAGGCGGTGCGCAACGTGGAGGCGATCTGGTCGGGCCGTTCGATCCGCAGGCCCGTCGCCCCGAAGGCTTCCGCGTACTTGACCGGGTCCACCGGCCCGAAGTCGGTCCCGGAAGCCCGATGGTACTTGGCGCGCTCCTGCGTGGCCACCATGTCGTAGGATCCGTCGATCCAGATCATGTGCACCAGGTTGGACTTCAGTCGCACGGCCGTCTCCAATTCGTTGGCGGAAAACAGGAACCCGCCGTCCCCCGAGATGGAAAGCACCTTTTCGTGCGGACGCACGACCGTCGCCGCGATGGCCCAAGGCAGGGCGATCCCGAGGGTCTGCTGCCCGTTGGAAATCAGGAACTGCCGCGCCTTGAAGCTGTGCAGGTAACGGGACAGGTACAGGCTGAAGGAACCCATGTCCGAACAAACGGTCACGTCCGGGGTGATGAAATCCTGGATTTCCACCACCAGCCGATGCGGCTCGACGGGCACACCCGCCGCTTCCTTCGCCTGCCGGATCATCTGCTCGCGGTCTTCGATGATGCGCCGCAGCAGGTCGGCGCTCTTGGCGGGCAGCGGCTTTTTGTCCAACTGCGAGGCGAGCGCGCTGAGCGTTTCCTGGATGTCTCCGATCAATTCGACCGCCGGCCGGTAGTCGTTGTCGTAGTCCGCGGGCACGACATCGACGTGGATCACGGGACGGTCCCGGCCGTGGTTCCAGAGCTGCGGCCAGTATTCCACGGCGTCATAGCCGATCGTGATGACCACGTCCGCCGCCGCCAGCAACACGTCGGCGGGTTGGTTGGCGATCTGGCCGACCCGCCCGCCGTAGTATCGGTAGAGGTTCTCGGAGACGGCCCCGGCGGCCTGGAAGGTGCCCACCACCGGCAGCGGCGTGTCGGTCAGCAACGTGCGGATGGCTTGCGCGTAGTTCACCTTGCTCGCCAGCATCCCCAGCAGCACCACGGGAGTAGCCGCCTGGTTGAGCAAACGGGCGGCCTCCCGGATGGTTTCCGGATGGGCGCCGCCGAGCCGGGTTTCCCGGAGGGACATCGGCTGGCACTTGGCCTCGCCCATGGCCACGTCTATCGGCAGGCTCACGAAGGCCGCGCCGGGCCGGCCCGACTCGGCGGCGCGGAAGGCGGCGGCCATCACCTCCGCCGTCGCGCTCGGGGAATCGATCTCTGCCGCGTACTTGGTGACCGATTTGCAAACGTTCACGGAGTCGAGCGTCTGGTGGAGCGGCTTGAGCCGGTCGGCGACCGCCACCGAACCGCCGATGGCCACCATCGGGTCGGCTTCGGTGTTGGCGGTCGCCATTCCCGTGATCAGATTCGAGATGCCCGGCCCCGAGGTGGCGATGGCGATCCCGGCTTTGCCGGTCATGCGCCCGATGGCTCCCGCGATGAAGGCGGCGTTTTGTTCGTGGCGGCAGACCACGGTTTCGATCTTGGAATCGACCAGGGTATCAAAGATCTTGTCGATCTTGGCCCCGGGGACGCCGAAGACGTGGGTCACCCCGTGCTCTTCGAGCATCCTGACCACTACCTGGGCACCCGTCAGCGTTCCGGGTGGTTTCGTATCTTTAGAAGTATCGCTCATAGGTTTTGTTTTCGTGCGGCGGAATCATTCTGCCTTGCCCAACACTGCGGAGGGGTCTTTTGTCAGATCGGCCGTCAGGAACGCGCCCCGTTCGGGCAGCTGCACGTCGTAATCACAGAGAGTCTGCACGCCGACTTGCAACGAACGCGCGGAGCAGTCCATGACGTGGCCGCCATGGGTGCGGTCGCGCGAAAGGAAGTGGCAGTGGTAGCCGGGAATGTTGAACGACTTGGAGTACTTGGGCGACCAGAGGCACACCAGGGTTCCCTCCACGTCGCGGAAGTGGAATTCCGCCGCGTTCTTGGCGGCAGCCGCCAGGCCACCCTTCGCATCGGGGCCGACGGCGCAAACGGCGCGGGCGTGCACCGTCTGGAAAATGCCGTCGACGCGGATCGCGTAGAACAGGTTTTCAGATTCACGGTGCGGATCGCACGCTCGTTTCAGATCGTCCAGGGCGGAGATGTCTTTCGCCTCGAACGTCTGCTCCGGCTCGAAGTTCGAGACGGCGGCGAAGGGCACCGGGAAATCGTCGGTCCGGGCCAGCACCGCGCCGTCGCCGCGAATCTGGTAGATCACTCCGTCCAGAATCGCCATTTCCCCGTCCAGATTGGCGAAGGTGCCAAGTCCGAAATCACCGTGACCGGTCAGGACATGCGAGGAGATCCCCTCCTGGAACGCTCCCTCAATCAAGGCGACGGAGGTCGCGATCTGGAACAGCCGGTGACGCGCGCCTTGCGACCAGTCACCGAGAATCGCGCCGGCCAGACTGTCGAGAGGGACGTCGCGTTGTTGCGCCGCCTGTTGGAGCGAATCCAGCAACTGGCCCGGTAAGGTAAGAGAAAGGTTTGGCATCA
Organism: uncultured Verrucomicrobiota bacterium; assembly: GCA_937873255.1. GTDB lineage: Bacteria > Verrucomicrobiota > Verrucomicrobiia > Chthoniobacterales > SZAS-18 > CAHJWO01. Next base: position 3,515 of record CALMVM010000552.1, read on the forward strand.
GGAGAAAAGTTTGGTTGTCCGGTGCTGCCAATGAGACGAAGGAGGCTCAGGGCAGGCAGGCGGTGCGTTTACTGAATGATAGGTTCGTGCTTCTTTGTGACGATCCCGCGTGATGGATGGTTTGCAGGATTACGCGCCTCGTTCTGACGAATTTGATGGCCTAGCCACCGCCCAGCAATCATACAGAGTCAGGACAACGGCCGTTGATTTCCTGAAACGACGGAACTTGCTTCACCGTTTGTTTTAATTTCGGAATTGTTTGTACTGGAGCCAGATTTGTTTGAGCCCGCACGGCTGCGCGCTTTTGTCGCCGTGGCGCAAACACGCAGCTTCGCCCGGGCCGCCAACTGGAGGAAGCCATCGGCCGGTTGCTCGGCGAACGGCGTTCTTCGTCGATTCACCTCACGCACGACGGGGAAGCCATGCTGGCCTA